>JANPBE010000548.1:0-16532 GCA_031430295.1 Phyllobacterium sp. | reverse complement strand
CCAAACTTTATTATCACCGCGTGCCGGATGAAGAGCCCGAGCAAATGATTAGTTTGGCCAAGGAGCCTTATGCTTCAACCGCCACTGCCTTCAAATATCGTATTGATGGCATTAACGGCACACCGGGATGCATCTGTCAGGCGACTGAGCAAACTGATGCGGAAGCGCTTGATCCCCTTACGAAAAAAGCAAAGTGGATACCATTGCCAACGGCGAAGCCATCCTTGTTGGATGATGAAGAAACCCTTCAAAACCGAGCTGGTAAACTGGATGGTGACGCTATTGCAAACCTGATTGGTGCCAAAACTTCAACTGAAACTTTGGCCGCTCAAGGCACAATCAGGGTCGTCGGGCCAGTGTTTCTTCCCGCCCAATCAACGGCAAAAGGTTTGCTAGTTCCGGGCCATTTGAACGTCCAGTAAGCGCGATACGCAGCGGCATGAACAAATTGCGACCAGATCTGCCAGTGGCTTTTTTAACTAAATCTGTCCAAACTTTCCAAACGGGAATGTCGCGGAATTCGGTCGGCAACAGGTCGAAAGCGGTACGGACGAAGGCTGTGTCTTCATCTGACAGCGTCTCATCAGCGGCCTTGGCGACAGTAACAATCTTCCACCAGTCCGCCGCCTCTTTGACCTTCTCAATATTGCCCCGCACCGCCAGCCAGAATGCTTCCGCCTTATCGCCGACAATGCCCATCGCATCGAGACGCGGCTTCACCTGAGGGTAGTCCATTTTATGAACCAGCTGTTTGTTGAGGATGAGAACTTCAGCAGGATCAAACTTCGCTGCGGATTTAGATACGTGGGAAAGATCAAAAATTTTGCCCAAGGATTCCAAATCAGGCTGCGCTTCAACAGCATCGGACGTGCCTGTGAGAATGGCCAGCGAGGCAACAGCGGCGGCCTCGAAGCCATCTTCGGCAAGCGAGCCGATCGACAAAGCGCCGGTGCGCTTCGAAAGCCCCTCGCCTGTCAGCGTGGTCAGCAAGTTCATGTGGGCAAAAACCGGAACCTTTGCGCCAAGGGCCATGAACATAGCAATCTGCGCGCCAGTATTGGTGACATGGTCTTCGCCGCGAATAACATGGGTGACACCGCTATCAATATCATCGATCACGGAAGTGATATTGTATAGCCAGGTTCCATCTTCACGCAGTACGACCGGGTCGGACAGTGAGCAAAGGTCAACAGTTTCGCGGCCACGCACCAGATCATCCCAGTGGATTTCAGTGCGTTCAGGTTTGAATGTGTCAGTTTTGAAATTCGGCAGCAGGAAGCGCCAGTGCGGCTTGCGGCCTTGTGCGAGCAGGTCAGCGATTTCGTCCTTGGTGAGCTTCAGCGCCTCGCGGCCATAGGTGCGCAATTGCTTGCGGGCGATGCGCAAGCCACGGCGCTTCTCAAGTTCTTCAGCAGATTCAAAGCATGGATATAACACGCCGCTTTGCTTGAGTTTTTCCGCTGCCGCTTCGTAGAAGGCCAGCCGGTCAGACTGCTTGAAATACACATCGGGCTTAATGCCAAACCACGCCAAATCGCGATGGATGGCATCGGTGTAAATCTGCTTGGAGCGCTCCACGTCAGTGTCATCCAGACGGAAGATGAACTTGCCATTGTGCTTTTTGGCGTAAAGCCAATTGGCCAAGGCAGGCCTGGCGTTGCCAATGTGAATGTAGCCAGTCGGAGACGGCGCGAAGCGAGTGATTACGGTCATAAGTGAGCGATAATCGAAGCTGCAATTATTGGCAACTATCTTTGAGGTTTATCTTGTTCCAGATATACGGGCGTCAATCCAGCCTGCATAAAATGCAACGCTCATGGCGAGCTCTGCGGCTTCGGCTGGTGCGATGCGTTGGCGAGAATAGCTGATTGCGTGGGCGCAGGCACTGAATGATGCAATTGTTAGCTGGGTCGCGTCGTCGTCGTCCATCATCAGGGCATCAATATCAGCTTGAATATGACCAGCCAAATTTTCGACCGATGCAGACAAGACGTGTCCGCGTAAATCGCAAGCACCATGCCGCTGCATGGCTTCCTGCGCATCTTGGCGCACAAGTAAAACTTCCGGAAAGCGCCGTGAACCTGCCAGCAACGAGGCCTCCACCAGCGCGGAGGCCAGCGAGCCCGATTTCATTGCGTCAAGTTTTTCACCAACTGCATCATTACGAAAGAAAACCACGCCATTGCCCGCTTTATCCACGCGAAACTTTTGTGGTTCAGTTTTAAATAATCCGCGCTGCACAATTCGCCCGCTCAAATAAGCCAACGTGGCGATAAGATCAGCCGGATTTGCTGAAACCCGCGTATCAATCTCGCGCACGAGTAATTGAAAAAGGTCAAGACCAAGATCAGGCTTCTCAGCAAATAGCGATATAGCCTCAGCATCGCCCGCTGGCATCCACGATCCATTGATTGATCTAACGTTTTGCAACCTGTTCGCCCCACTCTCGTGACCAGACATAGAACAAATGTGAAAAACTACCGTTGTCGAATTGGTTAGAATTTTAGCCAATTGCAAACGGGAAACCGACTCAACTTAAATAGAGTCTATTCCTGAATTTGTGGGTTGGCTAATGGAAAATAGTCCGCGAAATACGAGAACGGAAAAGTCAACAAATGGCCATTCAGTTGTTTTCTGGTTTCACTCCAAACCCAAGTGCGCGCAACCCCGCAAGGCCTTTGGCTGCGCTTTCTTTATGATTTATTGGCGGGTACCAAGCGTCGTGATTGTAGCCAAACCACACCCTAATGACTCCGTTCTCCATTTCATATCGAGGTGGCAGCTCTGGCGCAGGATCAGAAATAGCTACTTGATACCATTTTGCAGCTTCTTCATTGTTTTGTGTTTTGCAAAAATAAAAAACGCGGCTGAGACAACCACCAAGGCGATTGGCTGCCATTACGTCGCCCCTCGCCGCTGCAAGTCTTATCCATTTTTCTGCTTCGGGATATTGAGGATCAGACCTATTTATCAAGAGCCAACCCAGCTCACTCATCGCTGCGCGTATCCCAGCCTCTGCCGCCTTCCGATGAAAAGCAATTTCTTCGGCTTTACTATTTTGTTCGGAATGCAAGTTTGAACCATATGCATATTGAGCAACCGGATCAGATAAGTCTGCGACACGTTTTGATATATCAAATCTGGAGATGTCTCCTGTGTCGGTTCCAATTATTTTTTTTGCGAGGGCATCGCCCAAACTAGCGGCCTCGCGCAATTTGCGCATAAAATATATGTGACGTGGCTGGTTGTCACCGTTGGCCGCCCATGGCATGGCTAGGTTATAAGCACCTATGGGCGATATATCAGTGAGGGCGTCTTGGGTTCGTTCAAAATCAACCCAAATCTGATGCTTTTCGTCATCGCTCGTATTTTTTTTGCCTTGGAATAGGCGAAACTGCAAAGCGACATTGTTGGCGGACGCCACCAAATCACCGTTGAATATAAGGCTATTATATACAGTCATAGCGGCATCATCATATTCTTTAGCATAGAGATACTCAGCCAAAGCACGCCGTGGAGCCATTGAAATCTCAACTGGTAAAAATGCGAAGCCGACTGCAATGACGGGAGCTAACCAATAAACAAAAGGCCTCATGCTGCAACCTCCTCGTTAATGCAGCTAAGCGATACACAATAGTAGTTAAATTATTATAGAGTTCCTATCCCCGATCCCGATACCTGTTCGTAATCGGATAGCGCCTGTCACGGCCGAAATATTTACGCGTTATCTTTACGCCCGGCGCTGCTTGGCGGCGTTTGTATTCGGCGATGTAGAGCAGATTTTCGATACGCTCGACGGTGGCCTTGTCGTGGCCACGGGCGATGATGTCAGACACTTTCATCTCGTGTTCTACGAGGCATTCGAGAATATCATCCAACGCCGGATAGGGCGGCAGCGAATCTTGGTCCGTTTGATTAGGGCGCAACTCGGCTGATGGCGCCTTGTCAATTGTGCTTTGTGGGATCACCATGCCGGATGGGCCTAGCGCACCGGGAGGCACATGAGTGTTGCGCCAGCTGGCGAGACCATAGACTTGCATTTTATACAGATCTTTAATCGGGTTATAGCCGCCGTTCATGTCGCCATAAAGTGTGCAATAGCCAACTGACATTTCAGACTTATTGCCTGTGGTAACAACCATGGAGCCGAACTTATTGGAGATTGCCATAAGGATCGTGCCACGGGCGCGGCTTTGCAGGTTTTCCTCTGTGATGCCTTCCTTTGTGCCTTCAAACACAGGGCCAAGCGATTTTAGAAAGCCATCGACTGGCTCAAAAATTGGCACGATGTCATAGCGACAACCAAGCAGCGCGGCACACTCCTTAGCATCAACCAGCGAATCTTGACTGGTGTAGGTGTAGGGCATCATCACGGCTCGCAGGCGCTCTTCGCCGAGTGCATCGACGGCAAGAGCCGCGCAGATGGCGCTGTCGATGCCGCCAGAAAGCCCGAGCACCACATCTTTAAAGCCGTTTTTGTTAACGTAGTCGCGAAGGCCGATCATGCAGGCGCGGTAGTCCGCCTCTTCATCCTCGGGGATGATCGACATTGGTCCCTGCTCGCAGACCCAGCCGTTTTCGCGACGCTTCCATGTGGAGACTGAAACCGTTTCCTCAAACTGGCTCATTTGGAAAGCGAGAGATTTATCTGCGTTAATGGCAAAGCTCGCGCCATCGAACACCAATTCGTCCTGCCCGCCAAATTGGTTGGCGTAAAGTATGGGTAAGCCGGTTTCGATAACCTGCTTAATAACGATTTGGTGGCGCACATCGATTTTCTGGCGATAATAGGGCGAGCCATTGGGAACCAAAAGCATTTCCGCGCCGCTTTCAGCCAGCGTTTCACAAACGCCCAATTCGCCCCAAATATCCTCGCAAATAGGGATACCGATACGAACGCCGCGAAAATTGACAGGGCCTGGCATTGGCCCTGCCTGAAACACACGCTTTTCATCGAACTCGCCATAGTTCGGCAGGTCTGCCTTGAAACGCTCGGCGATAATTTTACCGCCATCAATCACTTGAATGGCATTGTGCAAACCAGTGGCGCGCCGTAACGGCAGGCCGATAATCATGCCCGGCCCACCATTCTGCGTAATCTTGGCAAGCTCCGCCACGGCTGCTTCGCAGGCCGCACTGAATGAGGGCTTCAGCACCAAATCTTCCGGCGGATAGCCGGCCACAAATAGTTCGGTGAAAATCACCAAGTCCGCGCCATGACGATTGGCTTCGCTCCAAGCGTCCTTAGCTTTAAGTATATTGCCCGCAATATCACCCATAACAGGATTAAGCTGGGCAGTGGCGATCCGAAGCGTGTTGGTAGATTTAGGTTCTGTGCTCATAACCAACATTTAGGGGCAAGTGCGCGCGCAGGCAACGTGGCGTGTTTACATTATTTTGCACTAACGGCGCGAGGCACGGCAACTTTACTTGTTTCACCTCGCAAAATGCGCGAAAAGAAACGCGGGGCATCGTAGGCGCTATTCACTAATTCGACTGAATTTGATGAGATAGATACCTTGATCGGGTTAAGGGCTTTGGGTTGAAATGAGCGACGCTGGCGAAGAAAATCTGCGCAAGCCAAAGAAGGCATCCAAGCTGCTGGAGCTGGATGCCGTGTTGGATTCGTCGCTCTATAATTTGCGCTTTTGGTTTGGAGAGTTTTGGGAAGGCGTGACCATCCGCTCAAACCGGATGCGCGTGCGCGGGTTTCGCCGGTTTTTGGTAGAAGTGACCGATGAGCTTTTCACCTTCGGCGTAGCCGGATTTGTTTTGCTGTTGGCGCTGGCATTGCCTGCTTTTGATGAGACTACCAAGGACTGGCGCAATCAAACCAATATTTCCGTGACGTTTCTTGATCGGTACGGCAACGAAATCGGCCAGCGCGGCATATTGCACAAAGACGGTGTGCCGCTCGACCAAATGCCCGACCATGTGATTAAGGCAGTTTTGGCGACAGAAGACCGACGCTTTTTTGACCATGTGGGCATTGATTTTCTTGGCCTTTCCCGCGCTATCGGCGAAAATTTGCGTGCCAACACCGTGGTGCAAGGCGGCTCAACGATTACGCAGCAGTTGGCGAAAAATCTGTTTTTGACCAATGAGCGAACCTTTGAACGTAAAATCAACGAAGCATTTCTAGCAATCTGGCTGGAAGCCAATTTGAGCAAGAAAGAGATTTTGCAGCTCTATCTCGATCGCGCTTATATGGGTGGCGGTACGTTCGGTATATTGGCCGCTAGTGAGTTTTACTTCGATAAAAATATCAAAGACGTGACATTGCCGGAAGCGGCAATGCTGGCTGGGCTATTCAAATCCCCTACCAAGTATGCGCCGCACAATAACTTGCCAGCGGCCCGTGCCCGGGCCAATGAAGTTTTGACCAATATGGTGCAGGCCGGATTTATGACCGAGGGCCAAGTCATCGCCGCGCGGCGAAACCCCGCCTCCGTGGTGGACCGTGCGACATTCAAAAGCCCGGATTATTTTCTCGACTGGGCATTTGACGAGGTTAAAAAGGTGGCAGTCAACCTGCCACAAAAGTCATTCGTGGTTCGCACCACTGTGGACACCGACTTGCAGGCTGCGGCGGAAGAGTCAGCTGAATTTCATTTGAGGCAATTTGGTGAGCAATATAAAGTTACGCAAGCGGCCATCGTGATGATGGATGTCGACGGTTCTGTGCGGGCCATGGTGGGTGGGCGTGACTATGGGGTCAGTCAGTTTAACCGCGCTACCAAGGCACTGCGGCAGGCTGGTTCATCTTTCAAGCCTTATGTTTATGCCACCGCTATGGAAAATGGCTATACGCCGCAATCCATCGTTTCTGATGCACCGGTCAGTTGGGGAACTTGGTCACCACAAAATTATACGCGCGGTTATTCAGGCAAGATGGATTTGACGACTGCCTTGGTGAAGTCCATCAACACAGTGCCCGTTCGCCTGGCTATGAAACTCACAACGACGAAGATTGCAGCAACAGCGAAAGCGTTTGGCGTTGAGTCTGAGATTAGTTTGCACAAAACCATGTGTCTGGGCATTTCCGGCATGACTGTAATGGATCAGGCGACAGGTTATTTGCCGTTTGCAACTGGCGGTTTTGCGGGCGAGCGCCATGCTTTTACCCAAATATTATCAGGTGACGGCAAAGTACTTTGGGATTTTGCCAAGGATGGACCTAAGCCGGCTCGCGTCATCAGCCAGCAGGCGCTTGTATCGATGAACACCATGCTTGCCCAAATCCCGGAATGGGGAACTGGCAAACGGGCGGCAATTCCGGGAATGCGCGTGGCGGGCAAAACTGGCACGACACAGTCTTATCGCGACGCTTGGTTTGTTGGCTTTACCGGTAATTATCTGGCTGCGGTTTGGTATGGCAATGATGATTTTACCGTGACCGAAAAGATGACTGGTGGCACCCTGCCCGCTATGACATGGCAACGCCTCATGGCTTATGCGCACCAAAATGTAGAGTTGAAGCCAATTCCCGGCCTCGAAAAGCCGTTCCCCGATAAGAGTGAGCCCGCTGTTGTTGCGCAAGCGAAGAGCACAAGCGAAAAAGCGGACGAGGCAGCGGCAGAGATTGTTCGCACCAGACCCTCAGTGCTGAGTGCCGCGTCCCAGCGAATCCTCCTCAAACTGCGTAATGAATTTGATGCCGCGCCCAAGCTGGTCGCGCCTGCGTCTGATCTCACTGTTTCCGCGATTGGCCAATGATGATGCGCAGAAATAAGCAGAGCCTCACCTTCTGATGATCAAAACTGTTATCAACACAGCGGTTATTTTGACCATCGCGCTTGGCGGCGGGGCATGGCTGACGTGGTATGCCATTCATGGCAGCGATCAATTCGGCAAGGTGACAATAAGTGGGTGGACATCTTACCCGCAAGCAGGAACGCCGGACGCCGACCCTTATGCCAAGGCACAGTTGGCGCGTGACGGCTCGCTCTCTCTGGGCGCAGCTGAAGGTGTGGTATTTTTCGCAAACAAAGCCAGCGACGGCTCGCTATTGTCTGGAGAGTGCAGTTATCGCGTATCGGGAAACAGTCCGTCAGCCCGCGTTTGGACAATGTATGCCGTCGGCAAAGACCAGGTACCTGTAAATATCGCCGATAGATCATGGCCAACATCACTGCATTCGCAATCCATACTTTATGACCCACGCGGCAGCTTCTCTATTTCGATAGCCTCATCAGCGAGACCGGATAACTGGTTGGCCGTGCCAGCTAAGGGTAATTTCTTACTAGCGTTTACGCTTTACGACTCCCCTGTCGCCACCAATAAGGGGTTGGTTGACACAGCCTTTCCCGTCGTGACGAAAGTGCGCTGCAATGGGTAAGTTGCTGTATTCATTCATAATCGGGGTAATTGGTGCCGGGCTGGTGCATATCGCCACCTTGCTTCTCATACCGCACGTCTCTGAAAACGACGCATGGTCCCGGCTGGTGACGCTCGCGGATCCTGAGATATTTGCAATCATAGAACCGGGATCGCCAATTGCATCCTCAATGAGAGTTCTTGACCCACGCTTTATGACAGCGGCGTGCCGCTTTTCCTTGCGTGACGGGCCGGTACTTTTATCCGGCGAAGGTCATCCGCCGTTCTGGTCGATTTCAATCTATAACCGTCGTGGAGAGACTATTTTCTCACTCAATGACCGTATCGCTACGGATGGCACCCTCAATATTGCAGTCGTCACACCACTGCAAATCATTGAATTGCAAAATGAAATGCCCACAGAACTTGCAAAATCAATTTTGGCAGAGGTCGATATTGATGAGGGTTTTGTGGTGCTGCGAGCGTTTGTGCCGGACCAAAGCTACGAGGCGGGTGTGCGGAAATTTATCGCCAATGCCGGATGCGAAGCGTTTTGAACCTAGGCTGACGTTACGCCTTCTTCAGACTAAGTTTCGCTGTGCGTTTATGTGCAGGCTTTACGGCGATTGGTGCAGACTGGCGCTCATAGCGGACACCGGTGAAAAATAGCAGTTGAAATCCGCTGACAGGCTCCTTTGAAACCAGCTTGGACTTGCGGTCACTCACATCGTTCAGGGCTATTATGACTGCCATTTTTATCGTTCCACCGCGCGAGGCGACCTGTTTGTTTTTATGTTGTGGAACTAACAGGGTTAACAGATTGCTAACGGTTCGCGGTATATTATTCATTCAACAGCAATCGTGGAAATTTTGAAGTGAAAAAGCGGTTTTTTGCCCTGGAGAATGGTCCAATTTTGGAAAATCACCGAACTATCGAGGGTCAGGGCAAACCAAATCGCAAGGACGATATTTTGCGCGCCGCAGTTTCGGCCTTTGTTGCGCTGTCAAAGCCGAATATTCGAGATTGCAATCAAATTGAAGATCTTGCTGCGCCTATATTGAGCATTGCTACACCGCAAACCAAGCGATTTGTGGCGGCGGCGCTGGCAGAATCCCGTGCGGCACCGGTGCGCCTTGTGAAATTGATATGTGCGGAGCCTGTCGAAATTTGCGCCACATTGCTGCTGCGCACCCCCGTTCTTTCCGCAGTTGATTTGGTGAATATTATTGGCAAACAGGGTAGGCAACATGCCCGCGTTATCGCCCAGCGCCACCATTTGCCCAACGATGTTATTGAGGCACTGGCGTTGATCGAAGACCCGTTGGTGCGCGAACGTGTATCGCGAAAGGACAGTGCCGAAGTTGGCCTTGAAGGCATCAACTCCTTCAAAAACATCAAACCGGTATCTGTCGATGATGCGATCAATTTGCTGCGGGAAATAATGGTCGATTCTGCGGCACAAATGCCAGCGAACATCGAGATCATTGAGCCGAGTTTAGATATGGTCACTGCAAGGCTGGTCAGGTTGGCGCTGAGCGAGGAAGAAGGTCTCTTTGCTACCGCAATGGCGGATGTTTGCGGTTTTAGCTATGCGCGGGCCTTAAAGCTTCTGCGGCGGCCCTCCTCTTCCGAACTGGCAACTGCCCTTCGTGCGAATTCTGTGCTGACTGGCGACGCTTATCTCATTTGCTCAGTGTTCTATCCATCTGTAGCGACTAACCGCACTGAGATACGCTTGTTCAAAGATCGGTTCGAAACAATGGCCGTTGAGCAAGCATCCGATATGCTGCGTCAATGGAAAGCTGATGAAATTTCAATTGAACTGCGCCGCAAGGGTCACAACCAAGACAGCACAGCAGAAAACAAGGCCATTAGCGCATAATTTCGAACGGAAGTTCTGCATCACCGGAAGATAATTCCAGCTCAACCAGCCAATAGTCCGGATCAAACCGACCTTCCTTGGCCATCAGCGCGTCAAGCATTATATCGTCTGACACTGTCTCATTCTTCAAAAACAAGCGTGCCTTGTCCTCGCTGTACGCTTGCTGCGGCGCTGGACCATATAAAGAAATTTGCCCTGCCCTGCCGCGTATGACGATAAAGATTGCACCGGCCTGGCTCGCGCCTTTTTTCACAATCGTCGCATAGTCACCCCGTCCACTGACTGTCCGCAGCAAGGCTGAGATGAAAAAATCTGAGGTTAAGCGCGACATGACAACGATTTATCGCGAAAGTGATTAGTGCGCAACCAAGCCTATTTCTCTGAGCTTTGCCAATAGCTGTTTGTCCGGCTGGCCCGTCACGTCCATCTTGAACAGTGACTGGAACTCACGAACGGCGCTAACAGTATCCTCGCCAACCTGACCGTCAATGCTGATTTTGTCGTTGCCGAAGGACTTCAGTCCCGCCTGAATGAGGCTGATCTGTTTAGATGAAAGAGAATTGGTATCGTTCGCGGGAAAAGCTTCGGGCTTGGCTGTCTTTGGCTTGCTCGTTGGCACTTTAGCCGCTGGAATGGACGCGGTGCGTATGGCGTCAATCAGCATAGGATCGACTACTCCGGTAGGTTCCAGTCCTGCCTGTTTTTGAAACTTGGCAATTGCAGCACGGGTTTTTGGCCCAGATAGACCGTCAATCGAGCCAGAGTAAATTTGAAGCTGAGCGAGGGCTGATTGCACATCAACAAGGGTCGGATCAGCAGCAGAAACTTCGGCCTGGCTGTCATCTGCAATGGCGAAGGTATCTGTCTTACCGTCAGTGGCTTTGACCATCGAAACCGGCTTTGGCAAGTCTGGTGCTTGGTAATTGGTCATGGAACGAGTGACAAAAAATGCGTCTTTATGCGCCATCGGTTGATAATACAACGCATTGGAAGATACGAAAAACATCACGACGGCGAACGCAACAGAACCACCTGTGACTGTTGGATTGTCAGCAATTTTTTGCCCGGCAATGGCAGCAAAATGTCCGGCGACATCAGGATAGCTTGGCTGGCGCTTAAGCTGTTTGGCGTTGCGTTTCATAATCGCGCTCCTCAGCAATACGAATAATACGGACGGACTCATCACTTGCGACTGGGTGCAATGGCGAGATATTTGATTTTGGCAGGGCCAGCGGTGGCAGAGCGACCTTTATCTTGGTACCCTTGCCTTCTTCGCTTGAAATCTCAAACGCGCCGCCGTGCAGACGCACCAATTGCTTGACCAGTGCCAGACCAAGACCAGCGCCTTCAAAGCTTCGGGCATGGCCACTGTGGGCTTGATAGAAAGGCGTACCGATTTTAGACAGTTTCTCTGCCGCCATGCCTATGCCATTGTCCTCGATGATCATCATCAAGCGATCATCGTCCAAATCAACAGAAACGCGGATATGGCCATTTTCTGGTGTGAACTTCACGGCGTTTGATAGCAGATTGATGAGAACTTGCTGGCTAATGCGGCGGTCGCCGTTAAACTCTTCGAAGGCGGTCATGGGCATGAAGTCCAAGCCTATTTTTTTCGCCTGCGCTTGGGCAGACACCATTGCGATGGCAAAACTTGCTGCCTCGGACGGCATGAAGGTTTCCGGCGTCAATTCATATGTGCCGCTTTCGAGCTTTGACATGTCTAAAAGCGCATTTACGAGATCAAGCAGGTGATGGCCGGACTGATGGACCAATTCGATATATTCGCGCTGACGCTCATTGGCCAGTGCGCCGAACATTTCTTGTCGCAGCAAGTCCGTAAAGCCAACTATAGCATTCAACGGCGTACGCAATTCATGGCTGACCACGGCCAGCGAATTTGAACTTAGGTCAAGGATTGCGACGGCCTCGCTAGCGTGTTCTGCACGCTCCTCTACACGGCCCAAAATGTGAATGAGATCACCATGAGGAATCGCGGATAAATTCAACATCTGCCATTGCGGCAGCTTCTTATCGGCATTGCCACCGCGCTTTAGGCGAACCTTGGTTTCTACCTGCGACATACCGGTGCGCACGGCATCTAACGCAGACATGAATGACACCAGATCGGCAACATGAACACGCGAGACCAGACCGCGCCCTGCCAATTCTTCGGCGCTCGCAGATAGCAGCGTTTCCACGTTGCTGGAAAGTTTGACGACCGACCCCGTCCGCTCAACAGCGACAAGAAAAGCATTGTGCGGTGCAACGAGTGCCGCAAGGCTATCAAAATTATCTGCGGTTTCGACCTTCGTGTCTTCGGTGGCCCGCTGGCTTGAAGCCGCATACAGCATGGCAAGCAGCGCTACTGGCAACAGGCTGTAAAAAGTTTGCGGGGTTTCAAATGATGACAATTTGCTTGCAAGAAAGCTTACAACGCACAGTGTTTCGGCGGCAGACCCGCCGAGCTTGATGCTGACTTTTTTGGATACTACTTCAAAAAAGACAATAGCGAACAGCAAAAGCATTGTTGCGTTGGGAGCAAAGGCGTTTTGTGTCAACAACAAGAACGCGCCCGATGGAGCCAACAAGATGATAGCGGAGCGGGCAAAGTTTGTGCCCTTCAAAGACAACCAAGACGCTGCCAAAACAGGCGCGGCAAAGGCCAAAACAAACAGCGGTAGCGCGACGGTCAATGATGTCAGATGAGCAATATTTGCAATTAAAATCAGGGTTGCAAAAGGAGGAACTGCAAACAAAAATCCAAATAAGCGGGCATGCGACTCGCGCTCCTTAGCGTCAACGACACGCTCATTGACCCATCGCTGGCACATTGCCGCAAAGGTATCGCTAACCGATTTGAGCAAACTCAGAAATTTGACCACTCTTTACGCACTCATACTCTTGCCGAAGTCACGGCACTCTATCTGTTTGATGATCTTGGCATCCCTGATTTAATGAATGGATAAGGTCGCCCGCCGTCCCGCGATTTCTCGTGTTTGAAATGGCTTTTTTCTGGTTTAGCAGCACAAACTAATACTTATGGTAAACAATTCGTTCCTCCTCGAGACTATCGCAAGCGTCATAGAAAATCGAAATATATCTCAACTTTTCAATGAGTTATGTAGATTTTGGACCAATACCGCACCAACTTTTGCGGGATAGCGCAACAAATTCCCTCGATTCGCTTAAACCTTAATTCAAATGATTTGTATTAGAAGCGGCACAAGACGGGACATGGCGTCAGAAATTGTAGGATTGTGCCATCATGATTAGATTTGTTTTTCGCCTTGCTTTTTGGGGTACGCTTCTTGTGGCCGTGCTGCCTGGTGCGCGTAACCAGGGCGTCTATAATGGCGACATCGGCCCGATGATGCTGGTCAACGCTGTGCAAGCGACCATTTCTGACTTGGGCAGTTTTTGTACGCGCAATAGCTCGACATGCCAGACTGGCAAGGTATTTTTAGGCCAAATGGCGGCCAACGCTAAGCACAGCATTTCCACTGCACTCGCGACCGTCAATCAGCCGGATTATGGCACCGACCGCCAGACCATCACAGGCAGCGTCAAGAAATAGGCTTGTCGGCCTCTGTTCGACGTCTATATGAAGAACATCCTCAACGGAGCCGTTTGCATTTATGTCACTTGAAACCATCATCTCTGATTTTGAACTTCTAGACGATTGGGAAGATCGGTATCGCTATATTATAGACCTCGGGCGAGAGCTTAAACCTCTGCCCGCGTCAGCGCACAGCGATGCCAACAAAGTCGCGGGATGCGTGAGCCAAGTGTGGTTGGAAACCACTAAAGGTGATGGCCCGGACCCTGTTGTTTCGTTTAAGGGCGATTCAGACGCGCACATTGTGCGTGGTTTGGTGGCCTTGGTAATTGCCATTTACTCCGGCAATAAAGCGTCAGTTATTGGCCGTACTGACGCGATGAGGGTACTTAAGACGCTGGGCTTGGACCAGCATCTTTCGCCGCAGCGCTCTAATGGGCTGAATTCAATGGTGCAGCGCATACAGCGCGAGGCCGCCGACGCGCTGCATACGCCAGCGGCGTGACTTTTCTAACTGACCTTCGGGCGATAGCCGTCCGCGCCCCAATGTCTAGTGCGTTGTTTTGTTGTGGTATTTTGTGGCCAGTAATGGCTTGCCAGCAGGGTTAGCGCTGCCTTCAGCATAAACTTAGCAGAACGTTTCGGCCAGCCCCGCTCGCGCTCAACTTGTTCAAAACCCTTGAGAAAGCAGCAAATATCGACAACCACGCCTGAAAGATCGCCTGCCAACGCCTTCGTAGCGTTGTCAAACCGGGTGCGGGCACCGACTACCGAATTGGTAATATCTTCGATGCCGTTTTCGCCGCCGACCCGCCTGTCACTTGAAACGGCTGCCTGCCAATTGGTAGACGTGCGGGGCATGAGCATAGCGCTGGTGAAGTCCTCACGAATGCGTTCACCTGCATCAAACTGACTTTGGCATAAGAAGCTTGAACCATCTGCCGCTTTTCTTCTTGCCAATCCGGCCAGCGGCGATTCCTCCATGTTAACCGCAACGATACGGGATTCATTGTCCAAGACCCGCAAGGTGATGGCAACATCAGCCGTTCGCGCCCCTATCGCAAGCAATTGGCGTCCGGCTTCTGACAAAATGAGCTGCTTACCATTGCGGACAATAAGTCCCTTGGCAGCGATATTGGCAATATCGACCGCTCTGATTTTCCTTCGATTTTCGCCTGCGGCCAGCGTTACAACCCCTGTCACCGACGTGGATAGCAACATAGGACGAGCCGCCAGAAATATGAGCAAGTCTGTGTAGTCGCGCGGCTGCGCGTTGGTAACCTTCTGATTTTCCATGACTATTCTCCGGCGTTCTTGCCGAATGCCGCCAGCGCGATACGCTCTACGACACCCACAATCCGGTCGAACTCTACTTCATCCCGCATGTCTTCAATGAGATGGCAGGAATGCACAATCGTGCTGCGATCCCGGCCAAAGCCTTTGGCAACTTCGGTCATTTTCAAGCCCAACGTGACGTGAGTGACGTACATACCAATTTGCCGAACCCTGCAAATTGATGCGTGGATGCGGTCGCGGGAGCGGAGGTCGCGGCTGGGGACTGAGAAGCAAACCGCTAATATATCTGTAATACCATCGCAAATTGCGATGATTCTTTCATCGGTTAGGGATCCCGAACGGCCGAAACGACCGGAAAATGCCAATTGCATGTCCTTGAAGGATGGCCGCTCGCTGGTTTCTGTCTTTTGTATTTGGTACTGCACTGAAAATCTCCCGAGTTAATAGGAATATTTTCTTTTAACGGCAGATGCAATACCGTGGACAGAATTCGGCTAAAAATAGGATTAAATTCTTTTGTTACTTCCATATTAAGTAATCATCATGCGTGATATTATATCTATCTATCTGATATTTATCACTTATTTTTATATCTTTCCCTACATTAACAATCACACTCATTTGTGGTCACTAAGAAAATTCCACTGAAATTCGTGGATAGAATTTTATTTTTGGCAGCTTCATCCACGGCCTTGCCACTGCGCTGAGAATGGACCTCGCACTTAATCAGCAAGGATCCCATCTCATGACCAAATCGCAATTTTTGCGCGAAGCCGCACGGCAGCGGCTCCATCGTAATCCGCACGCGAAACGCCCGAAGATCGCCCAGAATGGATGCGGAAACAGTACGGGAAGCGCACGAGGAGTGTGCGGAGTGGATACGCGCATCGGGCAATTTGCTGCCTCACTCGACGATCTTAGCAAAAGTGAAATTGAAATGTTCAAAGCGCAAATATCAAAACAGCTGGACCGCGAACGACGCCTGCACAAAGCCCGCTCTTATCTTTATAGCGTGAGCCGTCATATTCAACTTTATACGACGCTGAAACATTTGGAGGAGTAACCCTATTGCGTTGAATTGAACACAACGGGTTTTAAATGGAAGTGGCCCCACTTTGGGGCCGCTTCAAAACTACATCAGAAATCTAATTGACGATTTTACGTTTCCGACCAAGGCCAATCTTGCGCGCCAGAACAGAACGGGCGGCAGCATAAGCTGGCGCTACCATAGGATAGGTTGGATCCAGTTCCCACTTTTCGCGATATTGATCCGGCGTCAATTTATAATGTGTCATGATATGACGCTTCAAAGACTTGAACCTCTTACCGTCTTCAAGGCAGATGATATATTCTTCGTGCACCGAACGCTTTGGGTTAACGGCTGGCTTTTGTTTTTCGACCACTGGCGCTGGCTCTACCGGACCGCCCATATTGCCAAGTGCGGCATGAACGTTTGAAATTAGCGAGGCTAGATCAGC
>JANPBE010000547.1:0-1823 GCA_031430295.1 Phyllobacterium sp. | reverse complement strand
GGCAGGCACCAATCATGGTCATAACCAAATTGTGTGGTGCCATGGCTTCCTTCATGTAACCAACGCGTGGTCCAAGAACGATGGCACAAACAAGACCTGCAATACCGGCGTTGATGTGAACAACAGTACCACCGGCAAAGTCAATTGCGCCTTTGCCAAACAGGAAGCCGGATGGACCAGCGAATGCGCTTGGGCCGCCCCACCACCAAACCATGTGGGCTATTGGCAGATAGGAGAAAGTAAACCAGATGACGATGAACAGCATGACAGCGGAGAACTTCATGCGCTCTGCAATCGCACCAACGATAAGCGCCGGTGTAATGGCAGCAAATGTCAGCTGGAAGATCACGAATGTAAGTTCCGGAATGACGACACCCTTGGAAAAGGTCTCAACATTCGCGCCCGTACCAACACCTGCGAGAAACAGCTTGGAAAGTCCGCCGATAAATGGCGTCCATGCGGTTGCCTCCGCGGCTGTCGCCGCGCCGGTGAATGCGAGAGTATATCCGTAAACCACCCATAAGATTGAGATGATGCAGAAGCCAACAAAAACCTGCATCAAAATAGAAAGAATATTTTTTGAGCGAACAAGGCCCCCGTAAAACAGGGCGAGACCCGGAATGGTCATCAAAATAACGAATGCGGTGGAAACCAGCATCCAAGTGGTATCGCCCTTATCAGGGACAGGGGCGGCGGCAACTACCGGCGCGACCACAGCCACAGCGTCTTGCGCTAGAGCTGGAAGCGCAGCAAGGAGGCTGAGAAGCCCGCCTAAAACGCCAATTTTTGAACTATTACGCATCATTTGGAATATTCCTTTTGAGGGAGGGCTATTAAAGCGCTTCGTTGTCTTTTTCGCCGGTGCGTATACGCACAGCGCTTTCGAGCGGGTAAACGAAAATCTTGCCGTCGCCGATCTGGCCGGTCTTGGCAGCCTTGCCGATCGCTTCAATTGCCGGTTCAACCAAATCGTCGGCGATTGCCAGTTCAATTTTGATCTTCGGCAGGAAGCTGACAGCATATTCAGCGCCGCGATAAATTTCAGTATGTCCTTTTTGGCGGCCATAACCCTTAACTTCGGTCACAGTCAGACCCTGTATGCCAACGGCTGTGAGCGCATCGCGCACTTCATCCAGCTTGAACGGCTTTATAATTGCCATTACGATTTTCATGCGGCTCTTGCCCCCTGATACTCCGGGTAAACCACGCTGGCGCTTGAGACAGGCAGAAGCAGCGCTCCAACGATTACCAACCGACCCGATCGACTTGTAACCAATATGTTAATTCAAGGACCGTGCCAGTTTGAAATGTAGGGGTTAAGTCACTGATAAATATATATTTATCTAATACGAACTAAAAACGTTAGCTCCACGCGAATGCGTTTACTGATTAAATAATAGGCAAAAATAAAATATTGCATATTTTTTGTTCAATATTATTTGCGCAGGCGAATAAGCCCCTCCTGCGCCACGGAGGCAATCAATTGCCCGTCTCTCGTATAAAACGATCCGCGCGTAAAACCACGACCATTGGCAGCATTGGGACTATCCTGTGCATACAATAGCCAATCATCCAGCTTATGTGGGCGATTAAACCACATAGAATGGTCAAGGCTGGCCGCCTGTATGTCACGATCAAACACCGTACGCCCATGCGGAAACAGCGCGCCATCCAGCAATGTCATATCAGAAACATAAGCCAGCACCGCCGCCTGTAGCGCTCTATCATCGGGCACTGCACCCAGTACGCGGAACCATACGTTTTGTTCCGGCTCTAATTTATCGCGCGTCAAATAATGATCCAATGATGTTGGCTTCATTTCG
>JANPBE010000546.1:0-1347 GCA_031430295.1 Phyllobacterium sp. | reverse complement strand
CCGGTTTCGCCTTTTCTGGGTGCAGCGACTACCCAGACAAAATCTGTGAGCGATGCGGCATTTACGCTTTTGGCGACCAATGCTTTACCACAGCACCAAAGGCCGTTCTTTTTTGGTAACCGCCTGTTCAACACCAACTGGGTGATTGCGCCTGCTTCTGTGAAAAGTTTTGACGGACTTGGCCCATTTTTCAACCGTGTCTCTTGCTCTGGTTGCCATACCAAAGACGGCCGTGGACGCCCGCCGCTGTCGCCGGATGAGAAGATGGAATCCATGCTCCTTCGTTTAAGCGTGCCGGATGCCACCAGTCCCAATGGAGCATCGCCCCATCCCGTCTATGGTGACCAACTTAGCGAAGACGCTATTTTGGGTGTCAAGCCCGAGGGTAAGACCAAGGTGACCACGTCTGCGATTGCGGGCACATATGGTGACGGCGAGGCTTATGAATTATCGCAACCGCACTATGAGATAACTGATCTTGGCTATGGTGAGCTTGGCAAGGGGATCATGCTGTCGCCCCGCGTTGCGCCGCAAGTGATCGGACTGGGGCTGCTTGAAGCGGTTCCAGCGGAGGCTTTGCTTGCCAATGCTGATCCCGACGATAAGAACGCCGACGGTATTTCTGGACGAGCTAATGAGGTGATGGACCCGCTTACGAACACGCTGCAAATTGGGCGTTTTGGTTGGAAAGCCAATCAGCCAAATCTCGATGCACAAAACGGCGGCGCGGCTATTGGAGATATCGGCATCACCAACCCGTTGCATAAAATCGAGAACTGCACTCCGGATCAAGCTGGGTGTCTGGCGGCTCCTATTGGCGGCAATGAAATAGATATGTCGGATAAGTTTTTCGACAAGCTGAACCTTTATACGCGGCTTCTTGCTGTTCCTGCCCAGCGTAATCCTACTGATCCCGCAGTGATGAAGGGACAGCAATTATTTTCTGAGTTTGGCTGTGCGTCTTGCCATTCGCCCACTTTGAAAACCGGTGCCAAAGCTGCATTGCCGGAATTAGAAAATCAAATTTTCCATCCGTTCACTGATCTTTTGCTGCATGATATGGGGCCTAAGTTGGCCGACAATCGACCTGATAATTTGGCAACGGGAGCCGAATGGCGCACGCCGCCGCTGTGGGGAATTGGCCTTTTTCAAACGGTGAATGGTCATGATCGTCTGCTGCATGATGGTCGCGCCCGTGGTCCGGCAGAAGCAATTTTGTGGCACGGCGGCGAGGCTGAGGCGGCCAAAGAGGCGTTTAGGAACGCTCCGGAAACGGATCGCGACGCGGCGTCGGGTGAGCTCATGATGGAGGGCGTAGCGCTGTCCGCGGTCGCGGAGCGTTTCGGC
>JANPBE010000545.1:0-7520 GCA_031430295.1 Phyllobacterium sp. | reverse complement strand
GTGGCTGATTCTGTGTTCGGTGTGCAGGAAACAGCACTGAAGCTCAAACGCACAGTTGAAATGTACCAATGGAAAGAAAGCTCAGAATCTAAGACCGAGAAGAACTTAGGCGGCAGCGAAACCACTGAAACCACCTATACTTACGAGAAAACCTGGTCTGACGGAGCTATAGACTCGTCCAATTTCAAGAAACCAGACGGGCATCAAAACCCCTCATCCATGCCCTATGAAAGCGAAACGTTTGCTGCGGCCAACATCACCGTCGGTGCGTTCAAACTCAGCGAGCCTTTCGTCAGCCAGATCAATTCTTACGAAGACTATTCGCTATCCCAACAAAATTTAGATGCCATGGACCCAACCGTTAAATCCGACTACGCCCTCAGCGGCAATAGCTATTTCCACGGCGATGCGGCAAACCCGCAGGTCGGTGCGGTGCGCATCAGCTACGGCATTATTAAGCCCACCGACATTAGCGCCATAGGCAAGCAGGACGCAGGTGCGGTTCAAACGTACTTTACCAAAAACGGCGACATTAGTCTGCTGGAAATGGGCAATGTAAGCGCAGATAGCATGTTCGCCGCCGCTGAAAGCGAGAACAAGCTCATAACCTGGCTCATCCGTGTTGGCGCGTTCCTTTGCATGTGGATTGGCTTGTCACTGATACTCGGACCTATCAGCGTCTTTGGCGATGTCATCCCGTTTGTTGGCAATATACTGGGTGCAGGTATTGGTTTGGTCACGGGCGTTGTGGCGCTGGTCCTCACACTTGTCACCGTGGCAATTGCGTGGATTGTGTTCAGGCCACTGATCGGAATCGCGCTACTGGCCTTCGCGGGGCTGTTCTTCTTCGGCGGCTTCAAGCTAATTAGAAGCAAGCTGCAAAGTAAGGCTGCTATCCCGCAACCGCTACCAACAATATGAGTTTTGAATTTTGGCTCGAACTTTCTCGGGTAGTTTACTCGAGAAAGTGAGTGGTACCTCCAGCCGGAATCGAACCAGCACTCCTTGCAGAACCTGATTTTGAGTCAGGCGTGTCTACCAATTCCACCATGGAGGCACAGGCAACCTAAGCCGCCGATGCGGGGGAAATACATCGTTTGGCGGCGTTTGGTCAACTAGCGAAATGATGTTTATTTTCTAAAGGTCAAAGTGAGCCAATTCGCCCAGTTGCCGCCTTGGCCGCGCCGCGCTAGAGCGGACATACATTATGGGAAATCACGCGATGTTGCATAAGCTCTATGACTGGACCCTTTCGCTGGCGGCTCGCAAATCAGCAGAATATTGGCTTGCATTTATCGCCTTCATAGAGAGCTCAATTTTTCTCGTTCCAGCGGATGTGCTGTATCTACCGATGGCGATAGCAAAGCCTGAACGCGCTTATCGTTACGCCGCGATTGCCACTGTCGCTTCCGTGCTTGGTGGTATTGCCGGATGGATGCTTGGATACTTCGCATACGATGCTATTGCCAAACCAATTCTCGAGTTTTACGGAAAACTAGAAGCGTTCGAATCGCTACGCACCTCGGTTAGCCCGACGATGATTATCTTGCTCTTGGTAACATCAGGTCTAGCCCATTTGCCGCCAATCAAAGTGGTGACCATCCTCTCAGGCGTGGCAGGGGTCAATATTTGGTTCTTCATCATCAGCGCCATTCTCGCCCGCGGCGCGCGCTTTTTCGCGCTGGCGTGGGTGCTGCGCCGCTACGGCGAACCAATTCGTGAATTTATCGAAAAACGCCTTGGCCTAATTGCCGGTATCGGCGCTGCCGCCATAATTTTGGCTTATCTACTCTATCGATGGCTGGCGTAAGACATTCGGAAAACTACCATGTTTAAACAGACCTCCCCGCTACAAACTAACTATGCGCTGTTTTTGTGCGTTGCCATGATTGGCGTCGTTGGAACTGCGCTGGCCTTTGAACATATCGGCGGCTACCTACCCTGCAAACTTTGCTTAGAGCAACGCACGCCTTATTATCTGGGCGCACCCTTGATGGCGCTGGCAGCATTTTCCAGCCATAAAACATGGCACCCAGCCATCACGCGCGGTCTTCTGACAATTGGCGGATTGTTGATGCTGTACGGCATGTCGCTCGCCATATTTCACGCAGGCGTCGAATGGAGCTTTTGGGCCGGACCAACGGATTGTTCTGCGGCTGCCACCAGCATCACCACTGACGCAGGCAATCTGCTTGATGATATCAACGCCATTCACCCGCCAAGTTGCGATAAGGCCGCATTGCGGTTTCTTGGCATATCGTTTGCCGGGTGGAATGTGCCAACAAGCTTGGTGCTTATGGTTGGCGCGTTTAGGGCCGCTATTAAGAAATAGTGCAGCTTATCAAGGTTCCAGCTCAACATCCCAGTACAGATAATCCATCCAACTTTGATGCAGATGGTTAGGCGGAAACATCCGGCCATTATTATGCAGATCATGAACATCAGGCTGATACGCAGCCTGGCGCGGCCACATCTTGGCCTTAGCTGGCATGAGCCCGCCCTTTTTCAAATTGCACGGCGAACAGGCCGCAACAACATTTTCCCACGTCGTATGCCCACCGCAGCAACGCGGGATCACATGATCGAACGTTAAATCATCCGGCGAGCCGCAATACTGGCATTGGAACTTGTCACGCAAGAACACATTGAACCGCGTGAACGCTGGATTGCGCGTCGGCTTCACATAGCTTTTTAGGCAAATTACCGAAGGCAAACGCATCGAAAACGACGGAGAGGAAACCTCCGCATCATATTCAGCGACAATGTTCACACGATCAAGAAACACCGCCTTGATCGCATCCTGCCATGACCAAAGCGAAAGTGGGTAATAGCTCAACGGACGATAGTCGGCATTCAAGACCAACGCAGGCATGGACTGTGGTGCAAATGCTATCGTCAAGGCTCACCTAAAACTGATAAGAATCTATCACATGAATATAGTGTAGTGCTGACATGACATGAATGTGAAGCCCAAAAAGTCAAGGTGCGGCGCTTCTTAGAAATTGCTTCAAAGCGGGCTTTTCGAACCCGTGCCTTTTTTGGCACCGTAATAGGCCCAAAACAGCCGCGCTGCCGTGCCGCGATACGGTGCCCATTGCGCAGCGATTTCATGCGTCTTCTTCGCACTCGGCCGCGCATCCAACCCATGTGCCATCTGGATAGCATTTTGGAGTGCAATATCGCCAGAAGGAAAAATATCCGGGTGTCCGGCAGCAAAGAGCAAATAAACTTCCGCAGTCCAAGGGCCAATACCGGGCAACGCTGTCATGGCCTTAATGGCCTCATCGGCTGACAGCACGCACAACCCTTCAAGATCAAGTGTGCCATCGATGCAAGCAGCGCTGACGATACGCAGCGTTTTCAGCTTCGGGCGCGATAGGCCCGCCCCCAGCAAATTTTCATCACCAAAGCGCGCAAATTGTGCCGCATCGGTGACTGCACCCAAAGTCACAAGCCGCGCGAAAATCGCGTCAGCACTTGCTTTGGAAACCTGCTGTGAAACAACAATATTCGCCAAACTTTCAAAACCCGGCACCGTGCGCCGCAGTGGTAAATCACCAGCGATGGCCGCAACTTCTTTCAGACGTCCGTCGCTGGCAACCAGCAAACTCAACGCCCCGCGAACATCATCAAGTGTATCCAAAGTGGGCATTTAGGATCTAAAGTCCAATCAGAAAAACCGGTTAAGCAAAGCCTTTATGATACTCAGTAAAAACATGATGACAAAGGAGCCAATGAGGCCCGCAATAACACCAATTTTAAAATCTCTGACATTATAGCCGTAGTAATGCCCCAGCGACACACCGAGATAAAATCCGATGACCAAGATGATTTGATTGCCAATAACACCAAACCCGTCCACACCGAGAACGCCATCCATCGCTGTCGCTAAGAAGAAGCTGGCAAGCGCGATGGTCGTAAACAGAAATAGCTGCGTTGACATATCAAGTTGCAAAAGCATTCACCCACTCCTAAGTCCGGCGATTATTTGACGTCATAAGCGCGCGATAAGTAAATCGTCAACCTGATTAGACACTATTCAAATTCGACTATTTGTGTGCGTGCGCACAGACGAAGATAGCAACCGCTACCAGAAAGTATATGGACTTATGCCTATTAGGTTAATCCCGACATTGTTTGTCCTTCTCTGGGCCACCGGTTTTATTGGTGCTCGCTATGCAATGCCCTATGCAGAACCATTCTATTTCCTGCTCGTACGCTTTGCCATTGCAGGGTTTATTCTTACCGCGTTCGCGCTAGCCACCGGACGCCGGTTCCCAAATGGCAAAACGGCGATCCATGCGATGATAACGGGGGCACTCATACACGGTGCCTACCTATCTGCCGTATTCTGGGCAATCCACAATGGTTTGCCCGCAGGTATGTCTGCGCTCATCGTTGGCATTCAACCAATCTTGACCACCTTACTTGCTGGCGCGGTGCTCAAGGAAAAAATCTACCCACGCCATTGGTTGGGCCTTATTTTAGGTCTTGCGGGCGTGGCACTGGTCCTGTTCCCCAAGCTCCATCTCGGCGCGATGGGCATCAATTCTGCCACAATCGCCGCTTCCTTTGTCGCAGTATTTTGTGTAAGCGCCGGAACCATCTGGCAGAAAAAAACTGGCACGGCGACCGATATGGTCACAGGAACCACGCTCCAATATGCGGGAGCCTGTATTGTCACCGCTATCCTATCCTTGGCCTTCGAGCACCAACAGTTTGAACCCAATGGCGAGCTGTACTTTGCGATGGCTTGGTTGGTCATAGTCTTGTCTATCGGCGCGATATTCCTCTTGATGCGGCTCATCCGTGATGGGGCTGTGAACTCAATCGCATCGCTGTTTTATCTCATACCAGCGGTAACAGCGATTATGGCGAACGTGCTTTTTGGTGAAGAACTGCACGGGATTCAATATATCGGCATGGTGCTTGTGGCAGCCGCTGTTTGGGTCTCAAACAGTCAATTGGGAACCTTGCGCCGCGCCTCTGCATAAATATTGATTGAGGCGTTTATTTCAGCGCCGACGATGAAAATCGCCGCTAAAATGTATAAAAACACCAACGCAATCACGATGGACGCGAGGCCCGCGTAGGTCGATAGATAGTTGGCAAAGCGCTCCAGATATGTAGCAAATATCGCCGCACTGGCAACCCAAGCCGCCAAAGTTAAAAATATGCCGGGCAATATCAAAACAAATGGTCGCTTGCCATCAGGCAGCCATGTGTGGACGGCAATCAGCCCGCCAACGAGCAGGAATATTGCTATCATATAGCGCCAAATCCCAATCGAACCTGAATAGTCCGCGATCCACGGCACCCATTTCTCTGCGATCTTCAAGGCTAAGGGCGCAAGCACCAGCAACAGACTGATTGCTGCCATGCCGACGGCGGCGACAAACACAAAACCCAAACTTTGTGTCCGCCGATAAATTAGCGAACGAGTTTCCCGCTCACGGTAAGCTCTGTTTAGGGCCACGCGAAGCGCCTCAATCCCGCTTGCCGCGAAATAGGCGGCAGCAATAATTGAAATTGTTAGCAGCCCGCTGCGCTGAACCGTAAGGACATTTTGCACCTCAGCAGCAATAGGCGCAGCTATACGCTGTGGCCACGTATCAAAAATCAGATGAACTGCGGTATCTGAAAAAGCATCGGCGCCAAGAAAGCTCGCCATTGTTCCTGCAAAAATTAGAAACGGAAACAAAGCCATCAACGAGGACAAGGCAACATGACTGGCCATAGCCCAGCCGTCATCGTCATTGTAGTGAGTCAGAGCGTCAAAAAGAATACGTTTGATGACAACTATTGATCGAAGCATGTTTGAACCTGCGTTGCGCATGGGAGTTGGATATGGGAAGTCTAATCGTGTTTTGGCAAGCGATTTGGGTAATATTTATAGATGAGCGATAAAAAAACTATCCTGGTCACCGGTTGCTCCTCAGGTATTGGTGCATTTTGCGCACGCGCGTTAAGAAATGACGGATGGCGAGTCTTTGCGACAGCCCGCAAACCAGAAGATATACAGCAATTGAAATCTGAGGGGTTTGAAACATTTTTCCTCGATTATCGTGATCCTGTCTCCATCAAAAAGTTAGTTGACGATGTCTTGAGCGCCAGCGGCCATACACTCGACGCCTTGTTTAACAATGGTGGATACGCGCAGCCCGGCGCAGTTGAAGACTTGCCGATGGATGCGCTTCGTGAACAATTTGAAACCAATTTCTTTGGTTGGCATGATTTGACGAGACGAATTGTTCCGGTCATGCGCAAACAAGGCCATGGCCGCATTGTTTTTAACTCCTCAATCCTCGGTTTGGTTCCACAAAAATGGCGCGGGGCATATAATGCGTCAAAACATGCAGTCGAGGGATTGATGACGACTATGCGCATGGAGCTAGCAGGAACGGGTATCGAAGTCTCACTAATAGAGCCGGGTGCTATTGAATCCAAAATCGCTGTAAATGCCGCCGTTATGGCTGACAAATATTTGGACGTTGCAAACTCCCCGCATCGCGCTGCCTATGAGAAGCGGATCGGATTTTTGCGGGCCGGAGGGTCAAAGGCGGCAACTAAGCTCGGCCCCGATGCCGTTTACAAAGTATTGAAACAGGCACTACTTTCCCGCTCACCTCATCCGCACTATGTTGTAACGAGGCCGGCAAAGGTCGGCGTATTCTTAAAGCGCGTTCTGCCGGCAAAATGGCTCTACGCCATCATGTCAAAATATTCGTAAACTGAAGAGTGAATTAGGAAATGACTATGGCACTTTTATTCAAAGTCTTGGCCTTTATCGTTATGCTTGGCGTAGCCGGAGCATTGTTTGCCGGACTGCGCAATATGATGAAAAATGGATCAGCCAATTATTCCAACCAAATGATGCAAATGCGTGTGCTATTGCAAGCCATTGCAATCGTCCTTTTGGTTGCCGCTGTTTACTTTAGCCGGAGATAAACTGTGGTTACGCTAAATAAAATCTACACCCGCACCGGCGACAATGGAACCACTGGACTGGTGGGCCAAGAACGCCGTTTGAAGTGCGACCTTCGCATTGATGCGTATGGCACTGTCGATGAAACGAACGCCGCCATTGGCATGGCAAGGGTCCATACCTCGGGCGCGCATCCCCGCATTGATGAACTACTGTTTCGCTTTCAAAACGATCTATTCGATCTCGGTGCAGATTTGGCAACACCCCAAACGAAGAAGAAACCGGAATATGAGCCGCTGCGCATTATCGCCAGCCAAGTTAAACATGTCGAAGATGCCATTGACGAAGTGAACGCCAATCTTGCGCCGCTAAAATCATTCGTGTTGCCAGGTGGCTCGCCCGCCGCTGCCGCGCTACATCTCGCCCGCACAATCGCTCGTCGGGCGGAGAGGTTAGTGGTAGAACTTACCGAATTCTCTGGTGAAGAAATCAATCCGGAATCGCTCAAATATCTCAACCGCCTATCAGACTTTCTGTTCGTCGCCTCCCGCGCCGTCAATGACAATGGCGCAAAAGACGTGTTATGGGTGCCCGG
>JANPBE010000544.1:0-2994 GCA_031430295.1 Phyllobacterium sp. | reverse complement strand
TTTTCGGAATGCAACCGAGGTTGACACAGGTGCCGCCCATCGCTGCGGATTCCGCCAGCGCGACACGCGCACCTCGCGCATGCATGATGAATATGGCCATTTTGAAGGCATAGTAACACCTGCGGATATTCTGGATGCCATCGCCGGTTCATTCCGCGCCGATGAGGATGATGATGAGCCGGAAGCCGTCGAGCGTGAAGATGGCTCATGGCTGATTTCTGGCTGGATGCCGGTGGATGAAATGGCGGAGAAAATTGGCCTCAAACTCACAGAAAAGCGCTCCTACGAAACCGCTGCCGGACTGGTGATTGATCTGATGAAGCATTTGCCTGTGACCGGCGAAGTGATTGAGGCTGGTGGTTTTCGCTATGAAGTTCTGGATTTGGACGGGCGGCGGGTGGATAAAATTATGGTCAAAAAGCTGGATAATTTTGACGATCTGACGGGATAAAATTGCCGCTATATTTTTGGAAGTGGTCAATTCGCTTGATTTTTCTCGCCCAAACCCCGATATGCCAGCCAACCCTAAGAGTATCACTGATCTTGCCGATCTGAACGGAATGAATAACCCATGAGCGACCAACACGAATTATCTGCCGAAGAGATTTTGGCTCAGGCTGGTTTTAATCCTGAAACGGGAGCGGACGAAGCGCCCTTGCCGGAAGAGGCTTTTGAGCAACAGCGCATTGCTAAAGCCATGGAAATGCTGATTGCCGAAAATGCAGAGATGAAGGACCGCGTGCTGCGCACCGCCGCTGACATGGAAAACCTGCGTAACCGCACGGCGCGTGATGTGCGCGACGGCAAGACCTACGCTGTTTCCAACTTTGCCCGCGATATGCTGGCCATTGCTGACAGCCTGCACACAGGTTTGGCCCATTTCACTGATGAGCAGCGCAAAACTGCTGATGCCAGCGTGGTTTCGCTCATTGAAGGCATGGAACTGACTGAACGCGCCCTTATGAACACGCTTGAGCGCCACGGCGTGAAAATGCTGGACCCGATGGGCGAAAAGTTTGACCCGAACTTCCATCAAGCCATGTTTGAAATTCCCAACATTGAACTGCCAAACAACACCATCATGAATGTCGTGCAGAACGGCTACGTCATTGGCGAGCGCCTGCTGCGCCCTGCCATGGTTGGTGTGTCCAAGGGCGGACCGAAGATTGTGGAAGTAAAGAACGAAGACGAATAGTTTTTGCTCGCCGGTATTTTTTGGAAAAGGGCGGGCAGATAAACTGCCCGCCCTTTTTTGTTACTTCACAAGTTTTACTTCACAATGGTGACAGCAGTGGCAACGTCCTTGCCGTCAATCTTAGCCCAAGTGATGTCAACCTTTTCACCTGTTTTGAGGCCGGGATCCTTGAAACCCTTTGGCAATTCATAAGTCTTGCCATCAGCGAGTGTAACCGTAGATGCCTTCAAATCCAGCGCCTTGATAGCACCGGTGGCATGTTCAGCCGCAGCGAAGGCAAACGAGGATGAGGCCAAAACTGTAGCAATCATTGCAGGAATAAGAATATTACGCATTTTTTAGCTCCGAATTTTGTGAGGCAGTGATAAGTTGCCGGACATTGCGAGACTGTCTAAATGGGCGCTGTTTGCGGACCTTTCCGCTGGCACATCCCAGTCTCTACAGCTCTTTTAGGCGCGCAATTTTGCAGTCTCAAATTACTTAAAAATATTGTTTGAATGGCTTGTAATGCCGCAATTGCTTGCGTGAAATTGCAATTGTGGCCTGATACGGACGATATCCAAAAATCTCCCTGCCGTTTGATGCGCCGAATTGCCAGCTTATCTGGAGTCAAAAAGCGGAAGCTGATGAGTCTACCTCGCTGAATTAATTTGCAAAAAGTCAAGCCCTGGTATTGATTTTTCCCGCCTAATAAGTTAGGTGTTCTTGGTGACCTTTGCTTAGTGAAAGGGCCCCTGGGCACTTCCGATGGATAGCTAGGATTGCGGATTTCGCGGGTCATAATTTCACTTAGTAGTGGTGCACATCTCCGTGGGACCAGAGATCGAACTCATGTGTGATTCTTTCCTTTATGAGATCATAGGAACGAAAATCGGAGCGTTCCCACTTTCTTTGCAAAGCCCAAGCGCAATAGTCTGCTAGTTGTAAACATGGGTCAGCTTGCGCAGGCATGAAGTCCGATTTCCATATTTTGCAACGCTTGGTTTGCCTCATCACGTCATTAACAGCTGATTCAAATGCTATTCTTTCTTTCCTCACGCCTATAGACGCGGTTGTGACCAAGGCCTCGTTGGTTCCATCGAGCAAGCCCTTCGTGCAATGCTTAAAATGGTAATAATGACCATATTGATAGAACTTTGGCTTTGATTCTTTAATCTTTGGTGAGGCTTTCGATTTTTCCATGACTGTAGCTTGGACAGTAAATGGTCTTTTCATGATTGTTCTATAGACTTCGTCTCTAACAGATTGGGCGTCGGTGGTCGCATGAAAGTAGTCCCCTAGGGGTAACCCTTCCCACGCTAATTTCTTTCTAAGTTCAATCAGATCGTAACCAATTGAGCAGTCGTCCATGGTCACTGTACAAAGAATAAAATATTTGCTGACATTGGGTTCTCGGTTGAAGGTGAAACAACCAGCCTCGTCTGTGAAAATAAATTTGTCGGGCATACAGAGTGATTCTTCGCGTGAGTATAAGTTAGTAACGGACTTCAACAGAGTTAGTGCATTTAAGTTGTAATTAAAACTCATTATATTCCAATAGAGTGTACCATCAAAAAGCATTGACAGCATGAACCTGCTCCAACTCCTAGACTATGCCGGTGTCGCTGTGTTTGCGGCGACGGGCGCTTTGGCGGCTTCGCGCAAGCAGCTTGATATTATCGGCTTCATATTTTTAGGGATCCTTGCCAGCGTTGGCGGCGGGACTGTGCGCGATGTGATTTTGGGCCAGACGCCAGTGTTTTGGGTGAGCCAGCCGGGCTATCTCTTGGTTGCCAGCGGCACGGCCATATTGGTCTATT
>JANPBE010000543.1:0-3134 GCA_031430295.1 Phyllobacterium sp. | reverse complement strand
AAACAAAGGGCCGCCCTTTTGCACTCCCCGTAGGGATCGTGTGGCAGCCCGTGACAAGGATGATTTACGCTTGATTTTCATTTTTGCAAGGATTTTCCTATTTTGACGAAAAGTTTATTGTCTTCGTAACACCAGTAATCTCTTAAAAGTATAACTGATAGATAGATTTCAACCTAGTCAAGTCACTTCAAAACGTTGACTGGCTTAGCTCCCATCCGCGTTTACTGTGCATTGTTCTGCGATAGTTACAACATCCGGATCGGTTGAAACGTCGCGCTTGCCGTCCAGCACTTCTGAGAAAATGCCCTTGGATTCTAGGCTGGTTTTCACACAGCCGCAAAAACTCTCGCAAAACTTGGCATCGCGTTGCGGCGTACAGCTGGCCACACAGGCTGGCAGATAACCCGCTGTGCGATCTGGCGGGGCGATTTGTGTAGCGCACCAGATTAGACCGAAGAGTATGGGCTGATGGATGAGATAGTAGGGCAGACTATAATTGCCGAGCCAAGCCAGCGCTTTGCCAATGGAATTTGCAGTTGCGTTAAAAGTGGCGAGGCGGGGTAGTGTGCCTGATTTGGTCAGTGCTTTGGCGACGGCAACACCTGCCAGAATGGCTGCTGTCCACGGAAATACGGGTACAAAATCATTCGTCGGCGGATCAATGGAGCCAAGGCCTGTCCACCAGAGTATAGCATGGTCGAAGACTTCATTTCGCAAATAGTGATTGGCCAGGAGAAACGCGACGGCTGCAATTACTATAGCTGGCCACGGCAGTGCCAAAAATGCCAGTGCAATAAGTGAGCCGAGCGCCATCTGGTGCAGTATGCCAAAGAACACGAAGCGATCTGGCGTCGCGAAATAGGTTCCGATGGTGATGATGGCCGCCCCGGCAGCGATGAGCGCGAAGCGACGCCAAAAAGCGGGCCAGCGAATGGCTTTTCCATGTGATAGATAGAGACTAAACCCGGCGATGAACAGAAAGCTGGATGCGGTGCCACGGGCCAATAATTTCCAACCGAACTCATTGGTCATGCCGTGATGTGCATAGCCGAAGTTTTCTAAATCCCACGAAAAATGGTAGATAGTCATGGCAATGACGGCCAGTCCGCGCAGGACATCCAGCAATGATATGCGCGAACCTGGTGTTGATCGCGGCGAGGCGGTGGTGTTGTCAAAAGCGGTCATTAAACTATCCACATTCGGCAAATCAGTTTGATTCGCACATAGGCATGTTATGCGGAACTAACGACGTCGGTTAGTGTTTGGTTGGAGCAAATATATGATTGAACAGCCAACAGTGGCGCTTCGGCTTGCTGTATCGTGTGTTGTGCAAGATCGCGACAAGTTCCTGCTAGTGGAGCGCGCACATGAGCCTGCCAAGGGGCAGTTTGCCTTTGCTGGTGGTAAAGTGGAGCCGGGCGAATCGCTAGAAGAAGCAGCGCGGCGCGAACTGCTGGAGGAGACTGGCATGGTGGCGGGGGGGATTGTGCTTTTGCGCGATTTAGTAGTTGAAGGCGGGTTTCACCTGCATGTTTTCTTTGCGCATTTGTTCACTGGTGTGCCTATAGCCGGTGATGATGCGGCCAGCGTTGGCTGGTTTACCATAGCGCAAATGAAAGACATGCCGATGCCACAATCTGTGTATGAGGTGGCGACTGGATTGGTTCGGGGACTGGATATATGAGCGGCAGCAGCGGCGCTGTGGTTGGAAAATGTTTGTTGGCTTGCCTGCTTTTTGCGGGCGGCATTGGCGCGGCGCGTGCCGAAGACCCGCCTTATAATGAAAAGCTATTGCGCCTTGCCGAGGTGCTGGGCTCCGTGCATTTCTTGCGCAATTTATGCGGCGAGACGACCAATCAATGGCGTGATACGATGAATGAGCTGGTGGTTTCCGAAAACCCAACGCCGGAGCGCAAGGCAAAAATCATTGCCAGTTTTAACCACGGATATCGTTCCTATGGCGGGATTTACTTGCGTTGCACTGATGCCGCTACCACCGCGCTCGACCAATTTATGAGTGAGGGAAAGGCGCTCAGCGAGGATATCGCGCAGCGCTATGCAAATTAGAGAAACCGCCTTGCAGGGCATTTGATGCAATTTTCTTGCGCTTCCGGTGCTCACATACTTTAAGTACGCTCCGCTCCGGTTCTCAGAAAATCATACCAACTGCACCAGCATGACGGTTTCTCAAACGATCGAAAAAGAGGTTTACCAACAGTTAACTTTCTATGAAAGCGATTGGTGCAAGTTTAGACATCTATGCTAGAGTGTTAAACGGACGTTAACGATGCAGCGCATCGAGGGTGACATGAAAATGAATGCGACAGAGGCCGAGCTCAACGAGCGTATCCTCAACGAAAAGCGGCTGGCTGCACTGGAAGTGCAGACTGAAGCGTGGGCAGATGGTATATCTGAGGGAATTGACCCGGAAATTATGGCTGCAGCGGGCATGGAAACCATTCTTATCCATTTGGTGCGCGATTGCGGCGCTGAGGCTGCTAACGGCCTTTTGGCGATGATGAAGACCCGCTTCGAATCAGGTGCGTTTCACTCGCATGAATATTTGAATTGATAATGGCTAAGCGGCTCACATATACGGTTCTGGCACTGGCGGCGTTGCTATGTTCTGGTGGAGTGGTTGCTGCTGATACCCAGCCTTTTTCAGGAACGGTGCTGGCGCTAAGCGAAATAAAGCGCGAAGAACTGCCGCCAATTGGCGGGACTGTGACGCCCAATACTGACATGGTTGACCCATTAGCCGAAATTCCTGCTCCTGAGCCAATTAAGCCTGCGGTAGATCCCAATATGATCGGGCCTATGCCGGAAGATCCGGGTCCGGATGTTGCCCCGGATCAAACTGATGAGAGTGTGAAACCGGAAGGTGATCCCAATGATCCGGCGCGGCCGCATTTGGCCCCGACGGACCCAATTCCCCTTGTCGAATATGATTTGAGCAAGTTGCCGGAAGCTGTGCGCGCCACGCATGATAAAATCGTTGAAGCAGCCAAGAGCGGTAAGCCGGAAAACCTGCGGGCGTTGATCGGTAGCGGGCCGGATGTGACCGAACTTTCGCTGGGCGAAAATGCTGACGACCCGATGAAGTTTCTGCTCAGCCTTTCCGGCGATGGGGGTGG
>JANPBE010000542.1:0-1994 GCA_031430295.1 Phyllobacterium sp. | reverse complement strand
TTTCAAAATCCGTATTCTTCACTGAATCCGCGCCAGCGTGTGGGTGCGATTATTGAAGAGCCGCTGATTGTGAATACGTCGCTTTCTCCTGCCGAGCGGGAAGCCAAGGTGAAGGAGATGATGGCGCGGGTGGGCCTTCGTCCTGAACATTATCAGCGCTATCCGCACATGTTTTCCGGCGGGCAGCGCCAGCGTATAGCTATCGCTCGCGCGTTGATTTTGAACCCCAAAGTGCTAGTTCTTGATGAGCCCGTTTCGGCGCTGGATATTTCCATTCAGGCGCAGGTTTTGAATCTTCTCGCGGACTTACAAGAACGACTGAATTTGACGTATGTTTTCATCAGCCATGATTTGGCGGTAGTTCGCCATGTGGCTGATAATGTCATGATTATGTATCTGGGCAAGCCTGTAGAAATTGCGTCAGTTGAGCAAGTTTTCACCTCTCCGCAGCATCCGTACACCAAGGCGCTTTTATCGGCGACGCCTATCGCTGATCCGACGAAGCGCGGCAATCGCATCAAGCTTGTAGGGGAATTGCCATCGCCGTTTAACCCGCCACAAGGCTGTGCATTTAATCCGCGCTGCTCGTATGCGCGCGATGTTTGCAGGCAGGTCGCACCCGCGATGATTAAGTCAGCGGTGGCTGAGGTTGCCTGTCACGGCGTGGCTGAGGGCTGGGTAGCCTAAAGTCCGGCGCCGAAGCGCCGGATTTCAGTTTGCATTTATACGATAGTCAGCGTGACATCGACATTGCCGCGTGTGGCATTGGAGTATGGGCACACTTGATGGGCGGCGTGAACCAAGCGCTCGGCGTCTGCGCGATCAAGGCCGGGTAGGGAGATTTTTAGCTCCACTTCGATGCCATATCCTACATCCAGCGTGCCGAAGCCGACAACGCCATTGATTTCCGCATCTGCTGGAACTTTAATTTTTTCATGGCCGCTGACGGCTTTCATCGCGCCAAGGAAACAGGCGGAGTAGCCAGCTGCAAATAATTGCTCTGGGTTAGTGCCAACGTCGCCGGAGCCGCCCATTTCCTTTGGAGTGGTGAGTGTTACATCGAGAACGCCGTCTGATGATACGGCGCGGCCCACACGGCCACCGCTGGCTTTGGCATAAGCTTTGTAGAGAACTTTATTGAGCGACATAATGGTTCCAATCTTCAAAATTTGAGGGGCAAGTTTCTGTTTGAAAATTGCATTGTGCACAATTAAATTGTAATCAAGTTGATGTCAATTAAATTGTGCGCTATGGAATATCATTATGTGAGATTTTTCGGAGGCGGCAATGGGAAACCAAGCTGATGTGATGTTGCGGCTGGAAAACCAGTTATGCTTTGCGGTGCATTCGGCGGCCCACGCGTTTGCGCGGGCGTACAAGCCGTTGCTTGACCCGCTGGATTTGACCTATCCGCAATATTTGGTGCTGCTGAGGCTTTGGGAGCAGGATGGGCAGACGGTTTCTGAGCTGGGTACGCCGTTGTTTTTGGATAGTGGTACGCTGACGCCGCTGTTGAAGCGCATGGAGAAGGCCGGACTTGTAGCACGCAGCCGCGACAAGATTGATGAGCGGCAAGTGCGTGTTGTGCTCACGCCGAAGGGCGATGCGTTGCGAGTAAGAGCGCGCGGTTTCCCGCACGCTATGGGCTGCTTGACCGGACTGGACGAAGGGCAGGCATTGTCATTGCGGAACGCACTGACGAGAGTTGGTGCGAGTTTGCGGGGCTAGGGTTTAGCTCTTATACTTATACTGCGTAGGGCAATAGGCGCGGGTGGCATCTGGCGATGTGCGCTGCTGGTGCTTTGTGGCGCGGCCATGAACGCGCTTTCGCCACAGCCGGAACGAGCTTGGCTTAAGATTGGCGCGCATCAACAGGATTACCGCAGCCTCGTTAAGGCCAAACCCATGCTCAATCGCATCAAACGGCGTGCGATCCTCCCACGCCATTTCAATGATGCGCGAGAGATCAGCGGGATCGAGCGGGGCAGTGGGAG
>JANPBE010000541.1:0-1021 GCA_031430295.1 Phyllobacterium sp. | reverse complement strand
TCTTTGTCAACCGCATCAGCGACTGGGCATCTAAAGCGAGACTGCACGATGAGCGCGATAGCCACCGCAACAAAAGTCGAAAAGCCCGCCACCCCGCCACGCGAATGGACCAAGACACGCGTCATTGGCTGGTGCTTGGTTGCGCTTTGGGCGTTTATTATCGGCTCACTTGTCTATTGGCTGATCGACGCGTGGAACCCGGAACTGTTCGACAAATACAAACCCAAATATATCAGCGGCCTGCTCGTCACTATAAAGCTGGTGGTGGCATCCATCCTGCTGGGCGCGCTTTTGTCATTCCCCCTCGCCGCCATGCGCATGTCATCTAATAAAATTTTGAGCGGCTTCGCCTATTGTTACGTTTACTTCTTCCGCGGCACCCCGCTGCTGGCGCAGACATTCCTGATCTATTACGGCCTTGGAGAATTTCGCCCGCAGATGGAAGCCATTGGCCTATGGGAGTTTTTCAAAGATGCATGGAACTGCGGCGTCTTCGCCTTCACGCTGAACACCGCCGCCTATCAGGCCGAAATATTGCGCGGCGCCATCGAAAGTGTAGGCAAAGGCCAATGGGAAGGCGCAGCATCGCTGGGCATTTCAAAGACTGTGACCTTTTTCAAAATCATTTTGCCACAAGCATTCATCGTCGCGCTCCGCCCTTATGGCAACGAAATTATCTTGATGATAAAAGGCTCAGCCGTGGTTTCCATCATCACGGTCTATGATTTGATGGGCGAAACGCGCCGCGCCTATGCCCGCTCGTTTGATTTCCAGACGTACATCTGGGCCGCATTTATCTATTTGACGATCGTGGAAATCCAGCGCCACCTTTGGGATTGGATTGAGCGCCGTTTGACCAAACATCTCATTAGATAAAATACGACCGGTGCGGGGGGACGCACCGGTCGTTTTAGTTTCAGAAAAACTGATTGGTAAAGTCTGGCCCAAAATTCGCTTTGAAGAGTCAAATAGCGTGATTTTCGAGAACCGGAGCGCAGCGTGCGTTTGGGTACGTGAGCAC
>JANPBE010000540.1:0-2379 GCA_031430295.1 Phyllobacterium sp. | reverse complement strand
CAGGTTACGAACTTTTCGCGCCCATAGATGCCCTTGATGGTCTGCGCTTTGAATATAACACGGTTCAAGTCGACGGGGACAGTAACGGCCGGGATTCCGAGCATGGCGATTTTGCCGCCCATGATCATGCGGTCCACCATTTGGTCGAAGGCTTTAGGTGCGCCGGACATTTCGAGGCCTATGTCGAAGCCTTCGCGCATGCCGATGCGGTGCATGACGTCGCTTAGGTCTTCGGACGCGACGTTGACGGTGACGGCGTCGCAGACTTGGTTGCAGAGTTCGAGGCGGTAATCATTCACATCGGTGATGACGATGTTGCGCGCGCCGACGTGACGGCAGACGGCGGCGGCCATGATGCCGATGGGGCCGGCACCCGTAATCAGCACGTCTTCGCCGACCAAATCAAACGACAGCGCAGTGTGGACGGCATTGCCGAGCGGGTCCAAAATCGCGCCGATTTCATCGTCGATTTCGGGCGGCAGATGGATGGCGTTGAACGCCGGGATTTTGACGAATTCGGCGAAGGCTCCGGGCACGTTGACGCCGACGCCCTGCGTTTCGGGATCAAGGTGGAAGTGTCCGGCGCGGGCCATGCGGCTTTTCATGCCGATAAGATGGCCTTCGCCGGAAACGCGGTCGCCTATCTTGACGGTGCGCACATGGCTGCCGATTTCGGCAACGACGCCGGCATATTCATGGCCGACAATCATGGGCACGGGGATGGTTTTCTGCGCCCACGCGTCCCATTTCCAAATGTGCAGATCAGTGCCGCAAATGCCGGTTTTGTTGACCTTGATGAGGATTTCGTCCGCGCCGATTTGCGGGACTGGCTCATCGCGCATGGTGAGGCCTTCGGTGCGTTCGGTTTTGACGAGGGCTCGCATGTTAGATCACTCCCAATTCTTTTCCCGCAGTTGTGAAGGCGGCGATGGCTTTATCAATATCGGCGGATGTATGCGCGGCGGACATTTGTGTGCGGATGCGGGCCTTGCCTTGCGGCACGACGGGGAAGAAAAAGCCCGTGACGAAAATGCCGAGTTCATGCAGGCGCGATGCCATATCTTGCGCCAATTTTGCCTCGCCCAGCATAACGGGGATGATGGGGTGTTCGCCGGGCAGGAGAGAGAAGCCAGCAGCGGCCATGCCGGAGCGGAAGCGGGCGGCGTTGGCGAAGAGCATGGCGCGAAGGGCATCGCCTTGGCTCGCCAGCTCGATGGCTTTGGTGCCCGCAGCGGCGATGGCGGGGGCGAGTGCGTTGGAGAAGAGATAGGGTCTGGCGCGCTGACGCATGAGGGCGACGATATCTTTGGATGCTGCGATATAGCCACCCATGGAACCGCCCAGCGCCTTGCCGAGCGTGCCTGTGAGAATGTCCACCTTGACGCCTGCGCGGGCAGGTGTGCCTGCGCCCTTGGGGCCGATAAAGCCGGTGGCGTGGCAATCATCGACCATGACGAGCGCGTCGTATTTATCGGCAAGTGTGCGGATGGAGACGAGATCGGCGAAATAGCCATCCATGGAAAATACGCCATCGGTGACGATGACAACGCGGCGCGCATTGGCGGCGCGGGCGGCTTTTAGCTGGGCCTCTAAATCACCCATGTCACCGTTGGCATAGCGGAAGCGCGCGGCCTTGGAGAGGCGGATGCCATCTATGATGGAGGCATGGTTGAGGCTGTCTGAAATGATGGCATCCTTATCGCCGAACAGCGGCTCGAACACTGCGCCATTGGCATCAAAACAGGCGGCGAATGTGATGCAGTCTTCCATGCCAAGATAGGCGGCGATTTTGGCTTCGAGTGCTTGGTGCAAATCATTGGTGCCGCAGATGAAGCGGACGGAGGCCATGCCGAGGCCGTGGGTATCCAGCGCTGCTTTTGCGGCTTCGATGAGGGCAGGGTGGTCGGCCAAACCCAGATAGTTGTTAGCGCAGAAATTGAGCATTTCGCTGCCGTTGCGCACTTGGATGTGGGCGGATTGCGGGCCAGTGATGGGCCGTTCGGTTTTCCACAGGGACGCGCTTTTGATGGCGGCGAGTTCATCGGCAAGGCCGGGCAGGGTGCGGGATTGGGACATGGGGACTCCGGCGCGATTGTGGCTAACTCTTGCGGTCAATAGAGATGAATAGTCAACCGCCGGACCGACTAATCCCGCTGTTGCGACGACGTATAAGAAAAATGAATTTCTTGCACTTTTGTCTTATTGGACAAATTTCCAGCAAAATGCGAGACAAATTTTCCAATTCTTAACGAATTTGCTTCAATTTGAGACAAATGCAACGATTTTTCTCGTTGAAGGTTCCTGTCCGCTTGCAAAGGCTGTGACTTGAAAAGGGCGGGGTGCTGCGGGGGCGGCAGCCCCGCCTCTTTTTTGGAAGGA
>JANPBE010000539.1:0-3286 GCA_031430295.1 Phyllobacterium sp. | reverse complement strand
GGTGTTTAATACGATTTCCTGATATTTAAGCCGCTTATTTTTCTTTTTTTTGTTAAGTGGCTGATCTCGTCACCACCCCCTCCCGTCGGCTCTGCCGACACCTTCCCCGCAAGGGGGAAGGCTCGCCGCGCAAATTATTTTTGTCAATTTCATCCACACTCCAAAATCCTCAAGTATCATGCCGCCAGTTTGAATGAGGACTGAAACAGCAATGGACTGGCCCCTAGTCATAGACAGAAACCGCACTGCGCTGCTCACAATCATGGGGGCGCTGATGGCTTCGCTTGGGCTGGTCAGTGGCGGGCGGTTGACGGTATTGCCTCTGTTTCTCTATCGCCGCGCGCTTCTCATCCTGCGTCCCGCTGAGTCTGCCGTGCGGCGGCTAATTATGATTGTGGTGCATGAGATGGCGCTGCGCGGGTTCAAACTGCGTCCTGCGCGGCGCGACGGGCTGGCGGAGTTTCTTGTGTTTTCACGGCCCAATCCGCGCGGCGAGCCTGCGCTGCCGTCGTTTAATCTGATTGATCCGCTGAAGATATTCGGGCGTGAAGCGCCGGATGTGGATGGGTTATATTCTGGTGAAAATTCGGATGGACCCGAAGTGACGCCTATTTCAGCTGCCTCGCTGGGCTTGCGTATTTTGGCTCTGAAGAACGCATTGGAAAATTTGCCGCGCCACGCCAGACGTCTCGCGCGTTGGTATGAGCAGCGCGATTTGGCTTATGCGCAAAACTTGGCCCACCGCTATTCACCCATGCGCCCCGGCCCCGCGCCCGCATCGCGTCGACGTACGGATCACGAGGTTGATGAGGTTTTGCTCGAATGCCATTTGCTGGCGCTATATGCCGGCGAGCGGCAGGATAGTTCGTGAAGGATTTTCAAAATTTGAGAGTTTGTGGCGCTGATCCCGATGTGGGTCGGCGGGCTTTCGCGCGTGCAGAAATTTCGGGGACGGTTTACTTTTAGCGAGAAGAACCTCATCCGCTTCATAACCGGCGGACGCTAAAAGTAAACTGCCCTCGAAATTTCTCAACATTCCAAAGCTGATGCTGGTTCTTTGAATCTGACTGAAACCTAAGTCTCCGGCACGGCAAGCCCTATGACTTGCGCCGCTTGCTCGATGTCACCGCTTGGCGCGCGGCGCGGTATTTATCTTGCGATGCGCCGCTGTTTTGCGCCTCTTCCTTTTGCAATAATTTGAAACGCGCAACCCGGTCCGGCTCCAGCGTGCCGGCGTTAACGGCGGCTAAAACTGCGCATCCCGGCTCATTGACATGAGCGCAGTTTGAAAATTTGCAATTTTCGGCCAGCGCCACAACATCATCAAAAACCGCCTCGATGCCCTCTTCGACATCGACGATTTGCAGTTCGCGCATCCCCGGCGTGTCCATCAGCCACGCGCCGGATGGCATTCGGTGCAGCGATCGGCCTGATGTTGTGTGGCGGCCACGTGCATCACTCTCGCGAATGGCCTGCGTGCCTTGAACCTCAGCGCCCATCAGACTGTTGATGATGGTGGACTTGCCAACGCCTGATGATCCCAGCATGGCAATCGTCTGCCCACTACCCAGCCAGCGTTCAAGCTTACTGGATATATCCTTGTCCTTGGCATTGATCATTTCGACCAGCAGGCCATTTTGAATGGCACGGGCCTGATCGAAATAAGGTTGCGGATCGGCACACAAATCAGCCTTGGTAATGATAACAACCGGCGTCACTTTCGCCTCACGCGCCATCGCCAAATAGCGCTCCATACGCGGTACGTTGAAGTCCTGATTGGCGGAGGTGACGAAAAAAACTGTGTCAATATTAGCGGCGATGAGTTGCATCCGCACCGCTGTTCCGGCGCTTCGGCGCTTGAACAGACTTTGGCGCGGATAGAGCGCGGCGAGCCTGTTGGTATCGCGTGTTACGGCGACCCAATCACCCGTAGTCGGGCGGTCCTCGCCGTCTTTTTGAATGAGCGTTTGTTGCACACGGCCAGTGAATTCCGGACCTGCCACATCAACAGCATCGCGGTGGACGGCCATAACGCGGGCGGGGAAAGTCTGGCCAAGATTCAGCGCATCTTGCGCTTTCTGGAAATGCTCGTTCCAGCCAAAGTCACTTAGTGAGAGCGGGCTCAAGCGACAATCCTGCGATAGGCAAGAGGCAATCCATACATTGGTTCGATGCGCTCAACCGCATCTCTAAAACCTTCACGCACGACGCTCATCGTATGGCCGGAAGCGTGGATCATCATGGTCTCATCTTCCATCATGGCAACATGGCCTTTCCAAAATACCAAGTCACCGCGCAGCAAAGGTGGATGGTCCGCGCCGTGCCCGATAAGCGTTCCCGCGCCGTTTCGCAGCATATCACTGTCACGTTGAAGCGAGCGTCCGCACAGCGCATGACTAAGTTGGACAAGGCCGGAGCAATCAATGCCAAAGCCGGAACGTCCGCCCCACAGATAGGGCGTTTCGAGCAGGCGCGAGGCCACAGTTACTGGATCGCGCGGGCGGTTGTGAGCATCAATCGTGTGGGCGGCGATGATATATTCTCCGGAAGCAAGGGCCAGATATTTGGTGCCGCGTGTTTCCGCTTCGCTGGTCACAGACAGCCCGGTTCCCATCGAGAGTGCTGCAGTCATTGGATACTTCATATCAGGACCGGGATAGAGAAATGTGCGCGAGGCACTGACGAGATGGGTCGCATTTGTCAGGCGCGAGGTTAGCGCATTCTGCGCCATGTAGCCGACATAACCGTCCGTTTGAAGCTGCACCCAGCACCAGCCTTCGTGATCGTCGAACACCAAAACTTTTTCGCCATAAAGCCCTTGGCTATCCACTGGCGCATCCGGTCTCGGCTCGCGGCGGATATCGGCAACAGGATCGCAAATTTGCATCAGGCGACCTGATACAAACTTCGTCGCACTCACAAGTTCCGCGAGGCGCATGTCAGCAAGGTCCGGGCGGAAGGCATTCAGTCTCTTGTCCAGCCCGCTCATTTCGTCACATTCCTTGCCGTCGATATTACCAAATCACCGATACGCTCAACATATAGCGCGCCTTTGACAGTACGCTTAATCAAAACATTGCGCATGTCTTTTGTATCGCGATGACGCTCGACCAGGCCCAAGGCGCCCATCGTATCCAGCGCGCGGGTGATGACTGGCTTGGTCACTCCTAACCGCGCGGCAAGCGCACGAATTGTGTGTGGCGGGGCTTCAAGATAGATCGTCAGTAAAATGGAAAGCTGGCGAAACGTTAAGTCCGGCGCATCATCGCGCACTTCGGAAAGTGCG
>JANPBE010000538.1:0-1899 GCA_031430295.1 Phyllobacterium sp. | reverse complement strand
CCGAGCAGCGCCGGATCAATCCGCAACATGGCGGGCAGGGCATCGGCCAAAATATCGGCCTCATACCAGCCGGGATAAACCGTAGCGTAGCAATCTGCGATCATGTCTTCGAGAAGGGCGCGGTCGCTTTCGTTACCCGCGCGAATGATTAAACCGGTCTGACCCATGGCACGCACTCACTCTTACAATTCTTCCCTGTCAAAATATCACGAACATGGTTTATGAAACCATAATGTCAAAACGAATCGTTGGTCCTGAAATTGAACGTCTGATCCAGCTCTTGGCCAAAGTGCCGGGGCTCGGGCCGCGCTCGGCGCGCAGAGCTGCTCTCCATCTCATCAAGAAGAAAAGTCAAATTATGGGCCCGCTGGCACACGCCATGCAGGAGGCGCACGACAAGGTGCGCATTTGCAGCGAGTGCGGCAATGTCGATACGTCCGATCCCTGCACCGTGTGCTGCGATGAACGCCGCGACAGCGGGCTTTTGGTGGTGGTGGAAGATGTGGCTGACCTTTGGGCGCTAGAGCGGGCGGGGGCATCCTTACAAGCGAAATATCATGTATTAGGCGGGCGCCTATCACCGCTGGATGGCATCGGGCCGGATGATTTGAATATTAAATCGCTGGTGGACCGTGTCGCGCGTGGCGGCACTCGCGAGGTTATTATTGCGGTGAATGCCACCGTCGAGGGCCAGACGACCGCGCATTATGTGACAGACCAGCTGCGCGAATTTGGTGTCAATGTCACGCGGCTCGCTCACGGTGTGCCAGTGGGTGGTGAGCTGGATTATCTCGATGATGGCACGCTGGCCGCTGCCATGCGGGCACGCACACAGCTTTAATTTGGAGCGAAAATTCCCATGAGATCACTCCGGCTTCTGTCTCTTGTTTTGTCACTTGTTGCGGCGCTTCCGGCATCCGCCGCCAAGCTGGATGATAGTTTCAAGGCGTGGCTGGAAAGCGATATGTGGCCCAAGGCAAAGGCCGCAGGCATTTCACGCGCAACTTTTGACGCCAGCACCGCAACAATTCATCTAAAGCTGGACCTGCCAGATTTGGTATTGCCCGGCGCCAAGCTGCCAAAGAACCAAGACCAAGCCGAGTTTAATTCGCCGGCCTCATACTTTGCCGAAAAGAAGGTAGCCGGGCTGGTATCTGGCGGCAAAGCGCGGCTTGGCCAATATGGCAAAGTGCTTGCCAAAATCGAAAAGCAATACGGTGTGCCTCGCGGCATCGTGCTGGCGATCTGGGGCCGCGAGTCTGGCTATGGCACGGTGAAAATCCCGTTCAATGCGTTTGAAGTTTTGGCCACCAAGGCCTTCATGTCCACCCGCAAAGACCTGTTCACGAAGGAATTTCTGGCTGCGCTGGAAATCGTGCAAAAAGGCTATGCTACACCGGATATGCTGCGCTCATCTTGGGCGGGCGCGATGGGCCAACCTCAATTTTTGCCCTCGTCATTTCTCCAGCACGCGGTGGATTTCGACGGCGATGGCCGCCGCGATATTTGGGGGTCCACTCCTGATGCGTTGGCCTCCATCGCCAAATATTTAGCGGATTATGGCTGGCAAAAAGGCCGTGGCTGGGGCGTGGAAGCGAGCGTTCCGGATAGCGTTTCCTGCGCACTTGAAGGGCCGGATATTGGCAAGCCGCTATCAGCATGGGTGGGCGCTGGCATTACATCAGTTAGCGGCAAGGCGTTCGGAAAATCTGAAATGAAACTGGAAAGCTATCTGCTCGCGCCAGCCGGCAGGCTGGGGCCCATGTTCATCGCCACGCCGAATTTTTATATCATCAAGCAATATAACAACAGCGATCTTTACGCCTTGTTCGTCGGCAATGTTGCCGACCGCATCACTGCTGGCGGCGGCGCTTTCCATGGCAAATGGCAAGACATAGG
>JANPBE010000537.1:0-10144 GCA_031430295.1 Phyllobacterium sp. | reverse complement strand
GGTATAGCCATCTTCCCACCGCTCGGTATTGCCGCGCTGGGCTATTTCATCTGGAATGGTCGTCGTTTTAGACGAGACGGTCACAGCTTTGGTGAGCAAGGCCGCAGCTTTGGCGGGTTTGAAGGACGCGGCGGCTGCGGGCGCGGTAACCGTATGGGCCGCACCGGCAATGTTGCCTTTGACGAACATCGTGCCAAGGTTTTGAACGACCTTGAAGTGGAACGCCAAGCCTTTGCCGAAGACCGCGCCGAACAGCGCGCCAAGCGCGACAAGGAAGCGTTCGATGCGTTTCAGGCCAAGCGCAATGCCGCTGGTCAAAATGTAGAAGGCGATGAGGCGAAGTAATCGCCACCTCTGAGCTAAAACAATACCCTGTGCTGGAACCCCGGCGCAGGGTATTGTCAGTCAAATCGCGGAACAGAATCATGGACAAGAACGATACGAAATGGGGCTGGGCGCGCAAAAGCGGAGCGCCATGGATGCGAGGCGGTCCGTTTGGGCCAGATGGTCCTAAAGGTTTTATGGGCGGTGGCCGCCCCGGACGCATGTTCGGGCAGGGCGATTTGCGCCTGCTGCTGCTGGCCCTCATCGCAGATAAGCCCAGTCATGGTTATGACCTTATCCGCACGATAGAGGCCAAATTCAATGGTTCGTATGCGCCGAGCCCCGGCACTATTTATCCGACATTGACACTGCTTGAGGAGCAGGAGCTGGTTATCAGTGAGGCCGTAGCTGGTGGCAAAAAGTCTTATGCCGCCACGCTCGAAGGCCGCCGGTTTCTCGCGGCCAACTCAGATCAGGTAAAAGCCCTAATGACCCGCATTGACATCATGGCGGGCGCAAAGACATCTGACTCTATGCCGGAAAGCATCATGCACGCCATCCACACGCTGCGCCATGCCATCATGGCCAAGGGGTGGAATGAGGGCGAAGCAACGCGTGTACGCGAGATTTTAGAAAAGGCCGCAAGGGAAATTTTAGGCGGTGGAAAATAAGGTTACTCGTCCGGCAGGCTGGCAATATCAATACCAGCCCTCTCCGCCGCCAATAATCTATGCGAGCCAGACCGCGCATAGCGCAGCAGCAATGCCTTTCTGGCTGCCCCGCTTAGCGCATGAACCGGAGCCTCGCGCAATATCTCCGCGCCATAGCCATCCGAGACAATGAAGCCGCAGTCCTTCGGGAATATGTCCATTGGCACATCCGGCAGCGTGGCGAAAAATAGCCTGTCGCAAAACTGGCGGTAATCCGGCCATTTATTATCCACCCGCAAATCCTCAACTGAGGATTTGATTTCGATAATCCAAAACTCACCCTTGGATGAAAGTGCCAGCAAGTCCGCCCGCCGGCCTGTGGCCAGCGTCACTTCCGGCAACATCGTATGGCCCATGTTGATGAGCAGCCGCTGCACGCCGCGCCGCACAGTAAGCGCGCGCTGGGATTGGCGGCCATCTTCCAGCGGGTTGGTTTTTCCAAATTCGATTATCGGCATAAATGTTTGTCGCAGATTCGCGTGCAAAATAAAACCGCCGAAGTTGCCCTCGGCGGTTTCAAAAACCTAACTATATCTCAGATCAATAAGGGCAAGCGTTATCAGCCATGAAGTCATGAACTTCAGTTGTACCTGCAATGATATCAGCTTTCGCTTTATCGACAGCGGCAACCATTTCCGGTGTCACGAGTGCCTTATTGTTGTCATCCATAGCGTAGTCGATGCCGCCTTCCTTGAGGCCAAGCGCAACAATACCTGGGGTGAACTTGCCACCCTGCGCGTCCGCAAATGCGCTATAAACAGCCACGTCAACGCGCTTCAACATAGATGTCAAAACTGAACCTGGCTGAATGCCGTTCTGGTTTGAGTCAACGCCGATAGCTAGCTTGCCGGCATCTTTTGCAGCCTGCAAAACGCCAAGACCTGTTTGCCCGGCAGCAGCAAACACAACGTCCGCTCCACGATCAAACTGGGACTTAGCCAATTCGCCGCCCTTTACAGGGTCGTTCCATGCTGCGCCCGTGTCGCCAGTCATGTTCATGAACACTTCGCCGTCTTTCTTCACAGACTTGAAGCCGCCTGCAAAGCCGCAGCCGAAGCGTGAAATCAGCGGAATGTCCATGCCGCCAACAAAGCCGCCCTTGCCTGTCTTGGAAGCCATAGCGGCCAAAACGCCTACAAGGTAAGAACCCTCTTGTTCCTTGAACACGATGGAACGAACATTTGGCTTGTCCACAACCATGTCGATGATGACAAAGTTAGTCTTTGGAAACTCATCCGCAAGCTTGGTGATAGCATCACCATTGGCAAAGCCAATCGCTACAACCGGGTTTGCGCCGCTTTCAGCAAACTTGCGCAGGCCTTGTTCACGCTGGTCAGCGTTCTGAATTTCAAATTCCATATAGGTCTTGCCGGATTCGGCCTTCCACTTTTCAGCGCCGTTAAATGCTGATTCATTGAAAGACTTGTCGAACTTGCCGCCAAGATCGAACTGCACTGCTGGCTCGCCATCAGCAAAGGCTGCGAATGTAGAAAGCGTAAGTGCGGATGCGGCCAGTAAGCCAGTGAGAATTTTCTTCATGATATCCAACCCTGTTGGTTTGTACCAAATTTGACATCTGGGGTTTTCACCGCGCAGCCGTCAGCAGGAGGGTTCATCCCTCCCGGCCAAGGCGAAGTCTTGCATGGCTAAAAACAAATATCACCATGAATCTTTGTGTTTTAATAGAAAATTTGACCTTGCGGACAAATTCTCTAATTTCAGGCTTTCACGCCAGTAGGTATTGGGCAGGACACGCCGGTTCCGCGTAAATTGCAGTAGCCGCCAGGATTTTTTGCCAAATATTGCTGGTGCATTTCCTCTGCAAAATAGAAAACAGGATCAATGATTATCTCTGTCGTTATCTTATCGCGCCCCGCCGCCCGCAGGGCAGTCTGGAACATATCGCGAGAGGCAAGCGCTTCCGCCAGCTGACCTTCATTTTGCGCATAAATGCCCGACCGATAACAAGTCCCCACATCATTACCTTGGCGCATACCCTGCGTCGGGTCGTGGTTTTCCCAAAAAATCGCTAAAAGATCGTCATAGCTGATGATTTTCGGATCATAAACAACGAGCACAGCCTCTGCATGGCCGGTCAGGCCCGTGCAGCTTTCCTCATAAGTCGGGTTTGGCGTGATGCCGCCGCTAAAGCCCGCGCCAGTTGCCCACACGCCCGGTGTTTCCCAAAACAAACGTTCCGCCCCCCAGTAGCAGCCCAATGCAAACACCGCTGTTTCGAAGCCACCAGGGTATGGCCCTTTCAGTGGATTACCATTGACATAATGCTTTTTGGCAGTCGGCAACGGCGTTGGCCGACCCTTCAGCGCTGCCTTTTGGTCTGGCATGGTGGTTTTCCGGTTAAACATCTCAACGAGGAACATGGCGCAATCCTTTTCAAACCATAGGGAAGAGAGCCGCAAATGATAGTTTGGCTATCTTGATATCGCAGATATAGGTCGAGCATTGCGTTTATCAAAGCACAGATATGTGTTCGGGATTTGATATGCCTACGCCTGAAAGTCACCAAATGGGCGCTGCCGCTTGGCGCCGATCATGTAAAATAGGATGGCAATCACGCCCAATATAGCCTCAGTTGGCATATTCAATATCCAAACCATTACCGGATCCCACATGAATGCGGGTAAATATTGCTGAATGTGGACCTGTAACCAAGAAAGGCTGGCGGGCGCAAAATCGCTCCACCCCTTGAGTAAAGGCGTTAGCATCAACGAAGACGCGGCCAGACTGCGCGACGCATCTACAACTGCGCAAATCACAGCGACCGAAAGTGATATCAATGCCAAAAGCCGGAAAAACAGTTTCATTGTCGTGCCTTAAATTGCCACCAATTTTTATGCCGCATGGCATTGGCCTTAGATAATCCGTTCACCGGGCAACGGCAATCCATTGCTTGTCATTATGCTTTATTCGCAAGCACACAAAAATTCGCCGATTTACGGGTTGAACCTTGCCGCTTTCCAGTTATAAGGAGCGCGATTTTGCTGACATTGTTGGCAACGCAAATGGCCCCAACCAGCCATCTTGTGCAATGTGGACAGGTGGCCGAGTGGTTGAAGGCGCACGCCTGGAAAGTGTGTGTGCGTTAATAGCGTACCGCGGGTTCGAATCCCGCCCTGTCCGCCATTTATATTTCCGATACCACTGCCGCCGGATTTTCAAATCCCGTCACAAATCCGGAACTTTTGTCCTTTAGCGAAGTTGTCTGATAACTTGCACATTTGACCTCAAACAGAAAATCACCTTATGCGTCTCTACAACTGCCAAAATTGTGGCAACAATGTTCATTTTGAAAATACCGCGTGCCTGTCGTGTGGTTTTGAACTCGGCTATACGGCAATTTCCGATGAGATGCTTGCAAAGCCGTTCGGCAATGAGGCATGGCAAGCCAATACGGGCGTCTATCACTCGTGCGCCAACAGGGCGACCATCGCTTGCAATTGGGTTTCCACTGATAACAATGATCCGCTGTGCTTAAGTTGCAAGCACTCGCGCGTTATTCCTGACTTGAATATTCCTGAGAACCGCCAGCGCTGGGAGTGGCTTGAACATGCCAAGCGGATGCTATTTTATTCGCTGCAAAAATTTGGTCTCTTGCAAAAGGCCGAAAACATTAGCGTCAATGCGCTGATATTTGAGTTTATGGCTGATAGGCAACCGATGGGCGAAGCCGACGGCAAGGTGTTGACAGGGCATCATAATGGCCTGATTACCATTAATATTGCCGAGGCCGACGATGATGTGCGCGAAGCACATCGCAAGGCAATGAACGAGCCTTACCGCACTTTGATTGGCCATTTCCGCCATGAGGTGGGCCATTATTATTGGGACTTACTGCTTGCGGATGAGGCCCGCCGTGCTGATTTCCGAAACCTGTTTGGCGACGAACGCGCCGATTATAGCGCTGCACTGGAGGCCCATTACGCCAAGGGTGCTCCGGCATTTTGGGAGCAATCCTATGTGAGCGCCTACGCGACATCGCACCCGTGGGAGGATTTTGCCGAAACGTGGGCGCATTATTTCCACATGGTTGATGGTTTGGAGACGGCACAGGAATATGGCGTTCTTGGCCATTCCGGAGCCCTTGCCGCAATCAATCCTTATACGCAGCCGGACTTTCGCCAGCTTCACGATGAGTGGATACCGCTAACGGTGGCGCTAAACGCCGTGAACCGTTCAATTGGCAATCGCGATTTTTACCCGTTTGTGCTGTCGCAAACAATCTTCAACAAGCTGAATTTCGTGCACCAGCTCATCCATTCCAGTCGAAACTAAGCTGCCTGAACGGGAATAACGTCCACCGCCTGCGCGCTCTTTTGGTCACCGGAAGTGCGCATCAACCCTTTGATTGGCGCGACATCGGCATAATCGCGGCCACGCGCTATCACCACATGATCGAGCCCCGCAAACGTGGAGTTGGTCGGATCATATTCGAGCCATCCGGCTTCCGCCCCGCACCATGCCATCACCCACGCGTGCATGGCGTCCGCGCCTTCGAGCCGTGCTTTGCCGGGGGGAGGGGTGGTGCGCAGTACGCCACTGACATAACCCGCCGGAATGCCAATGCCGCGCAGACACGCAATCATGATGTGCGAAAAATCCTGACACACACCCTCGCGCCCCGCAAAGGCTTCCGCCATAGGTGTGTTCACATCCGTCGCGCCGGGCTCATATGTCATATATTTATGCAAAGCCTCGCCGATAGCGCGGACCATTTCGCGGCAGTCTTGCGCCTCAGTCAGCGCGGCCCTGGCAAATGCCGTCGTTTGCGGCAACAGGCTCACCCGCGCGCTTTCATAGCGAAAATGGTGCGGCGATAGCCCCTCAAGCTGGCTCACTGCTGCGATGTCCTGAGCCAGCGCCTCCAACGTCTTGGCCGCAAGCGGTTTGTTCTCCAAACGGCGGCGTTCAACCCGCGCGGTCATCGAAAACACAATGGCCTCGTGGCTATCGTCAAAAACAATTTCTTCCACGCGATTGCCGAAGAAATCAATGCGGGTGAGATGCTCGTGGGGCGTCGGGCGCACGGATAATGCACCGGCAATCATGCGCTGCTCGCTGGTTGATTCCAGCGGCATGAGGCGGGCAATGTGGCGTCCGGCATGGACAGGCGCATTATACTCATAAGTGATGCGCAGGCGGATGTCATACTGCATGGCTCACCTCAAATACGCTTGATAAAGGTCATTTGTGAGCGCCGCTATGCCACCGCCAAGCGCGACAAGCGCCTTGGTATCCAGCGTTTCCGGCGTGTGCAGCGCAAGGGAGGTGCGCACTTTCAAAACTGACTTTTGCAACGGCGACATCTGCCCGCTGGCATCATCATGCGGCAAGAACCCGAAGTGCGCTTCCAGCGCTTCAACCTGATAGGTGATCGAGCGCGGGTTGAGCGGGTCTAGCCCGATAAGATCAACCACCGTCGAACGGTTGGTCGCAACCGTATAGCGCCGCCGATGCGACATGGTGCTATCGGCCACCTCAATGGCAAAATCGAGACCGCCGTCCGGCGCGTCAGGATCAGCAAATTCGCCGAGCAGGCCCGTAATCGAAATGGCCCGTTCAAGAGAACGGCCTATCGCCAAAAATCGCCAGCCGGTGAAACGATACATATTATCGTGCACAAGACCGGAAAAGCCTGAAATCTTGCGCAAAAGCACACTCATCGCCCGCGCTGTATCACTGCCCGGCTGCGCGGTTTCTTCCATCGCGGCAATGGTCTTGGCCAAGTCTTGCAGCGCGTTCCAGCCATCATTGGATAGCCGGTCGCGCACGCGGCCAGCGGCGCGGGAGGCATAGGAAATTGTCTGGCCAATACTGGCCGGAAAGCCATCCGCCAATTCCGCGCCAAAACTCGCCGCAAATTCCGCCGCCAGTTCCAACAGCTTATTGTCATGGCCAAAATTCTCGGCAAGCCGCACATGATAGGCCCGCACGATGCGGATCATATCTTCCGCTCGCTCGACATAGCGGCCAAGCCAGAACAAATTATCCGCTGCACGGCTTGGCAAAAGTCCTGGAGGCTGGCGCACAAAAGTCTCGTTCGCCACCGGCAGCATGGTTTCGCGCTCCACCGGCTTCTTGCCGATAATCCACACGTCTGCGGCTCGTCCGCCCTGCTGCATGGCGACGTGAGATGAGGCAATGTCCATACCGATGCGCGCAAAACCGCCCGGCATCACCGTCCAGCCACCCTTTGTGCGCACCATGAAAACCCGCAGCGTCATTGGCCGTGGCACAATGTTTTCACCCTCAAAGGCGGGGGCGGTGGAAAGCGTGATCTTCTCTTGAGCCACTAGGCGTTCGCCATCAGTGTTCAGCATTGCCCGCATGTCGGCATAGCCGCTGACGCCGCCTTTAAGTCGCGCTTCATCTTCAAAACCCGGCTGCGTGGAAAAAGCGTTTCCAATGGTCATCTGGTCAAAGTTGTCGGCAACAAAGTCTCGCTCGGATGCATGGCCGCACCACCATGTGGCAACGTTGGGCATCAATAATTCGCTGCCCGTTAGCCAGCTACACAAGCGCGGCAGAAACGCCATAAAGGCACGGGTTTCCAGCACACCCGAACCAAGCGCATTCACCAGCGAAATATTTCCTGCCCGCACCGCGCTCATCAGGCCGGCCGCACCAATCTGCGAACTCTCATCAAGCTCCAACGGGTCCGCCCAACGGGCATCAAGTCTGCGCCACAAAACACTGATTGGCTTTAATCCTGATACTGTACGGATCATCACGCGCCCGTCACGCACGGTGAGGTCTTCACCTTCCAGCAGCATAAAGCCTAGGTATCGCGCGATGTAGGCATGCTCGAAATAAGTATCCGTCATCGGACCGGGGGTGAGAATACCCACCCGCCCGTTTTCATTGTCGCGCATATCCAGCAGCGCCCCGCGAAACTCGCGGAAAAAACCTGCCAGCCGGTGCACATTGGCGCGGGCATAATGCTCGGCGAATACGCGCGATGTCGCGATACGGTTTTCCAGCGCAAACCCGGAGCCGGAGGGCGCTTGCGTGCGGTCCGCCAGCACCCACCATTTGCCAGTCGGGCCGCGCCCGATATCAAACGCCACAAAATCCAGAAAATTGCCTGAGCGCGGCTTTTGCCCCACCATCGGGCGCAGCCATTCCGGATTTCCGGCGACAAGCTGCGCGGGAAGGCGTCCGTCGCGCACCAGCGTATTCTCGCCATAAAGATCAGCGGCGATACGCTCCAAAAGGTCCGCCCGCTGCGTTAGTCCAGTGCAAATTTCCGCCCATTCTGTTTCGTCCAAAAGCACAGGCATATGGCTAATTGGCCATTCCCGCTCAACGGCCTCGCGCGGCCCGTACTGGCGATAAAACACCCCGCCATCGCGCAAATATTGATCGCCCCGCGCAAAACGCATAGCCCGCTCAGCGGGCTTCATGCCGCTAACGGCCTCAATCAGGTTTTGCCAGATTGCACGGATGTTGCCGTCGCCATCGACCAACTCATCGGGCACGCCGGGGTTCGGGCGATAGTGCGCCAGAAACCGCCCGATACCGGACGTTTGTTTTGAGTTGGTCTGACTTGGCATCCCTATATTCCCGCTGGCCGTCGCAAATCCAAGGTCAGCGGAAATTCCGTGTTGGGCATTTCTTGCGGCGGCACATATTTTCCGGGAGTGTGACCGTAAGGCTCGAAACGTGCAAGCCTGCGCGCCTCAGCTTCGTTGCCATTCACAGGAAAAGTATCATAGCTGCGCCCGCCAGGGTGTTTAACATGATAAACACAGCCTCCCAGCGCACGGCCGGTCCATGTGTCAAACACATCAAACACCAACGGCGCTTCCACGGTGAGCACCGGATGCAGCGCGCTGGAAGGCTGCCATGCCTTATAGCGCACACCCGCAACAGACACATCATTGGCCGCCTTCCTCAGCGGTAAACGACGACCGTTGCACGTCACGATATAGCGCTCCGGATTGGATGTCGTCAGCCGTGCCTGTAGCCGCTCGGTTGAGCTATCAGTATAGCGCACCGTCCCGCCAATCGCGCCTGTTTCACCTAAGACGTGCCATGGCTCCAACGCTTGCCGCAGTTCCAGCTTGCAGCCTTCGAACTCCACCTCACCGCAGAACGGAAAGCGAAATTCAGACTGCGCCTCAAACCAATCGCGGCGGAATGCAAAACCATGAGCGCCAAGATCATCCAGCACATCGGTAAAGTCCTGCCAGACAAAATGCTGCAACATAAAGCGGTCATGCAGCGTCGTTCCCCAGCGCACCAGCTTGCCCTCAAGCGGTTGCTTCCAGAGACGGGCGATGATGGCGCGGATGAGCAATTGCTGGGCAAGGCTCATGCGCGGGTCCGGCGGCATCTCAAAGCCACGGAATTCAACCAACCCAAGCCGTCCGGTGGGTCCATCGGGCGAATAGAGCTTGTCGATGCAGATTTCCGAGCGATGAGTATTGCCCGTCACATCCGTCATAAGATTGCGCAATAACCGGTCGGTCAACCACGGCACGGGCAATGGGCTGACGCCGTCAGATGGTATCTGCGCCAGCGCGATTTCCAGCTCGTAAAGCGCATCATGCCGCGCCTCGTCGATACGCGGCGCTTGGCTGGTCGGCCCGATAAACAGGCCGGAGAACAGATAAGAAAGCGACGGATGGCGCTGCCAATAGAGGATAAGGCTTTTCAGCAAATCCGGACGGCGCAGGAACGGGCTATCCAGCGGCGTCGCGCCGCCAACCACCACATGGTTGCCCCCGCCCGTGCCAGTGTGCTTGCCGTCAATCATATATTTTTCAGCGCCAAGCCGCGTTTGCCGCGCTTCCTCATAGACGGTTCGGGTAATGGCAACGCAGTCATCCCAGCTGGTTGCCGGATGAATGTTCACTTCGATAACGCCGGGGTCCGGCGCCACGCGAATAACATTCATGCGCGGGTCGGTCGGCGGGCCATAGCCTTCAATATGAACCGGTAAGCCGCATTTCTGCGCCGCCGCTTCCGCCGCCGCAACAAGCTCCAGATAGTCCTCCAGCTTTTCAACAGGAGGCATAAACACGCACAGCTTATTGTCCCGCGCTTCTATGCTGATGGCCGTGCGCACCTCGCCGCCCACTTCGCCCAGC
>JANPBE010000536.1:0-4138 GCA_031430295.1 Phyllobacterium sp. | reverse complement strand
GTCGCGTACTTCAGTATCGCGGCCGGGATTTGGAGGAGTTCGACATTGATGCAGCGCTTGCGCGCCGCCCTAAGCTTTTGATTGTTGATGAACTTGCGCACACGAACGCCCCTGAAAGTCGTCATCCAAAGCGCTGGCAAGATGTTGAGGAACTACTTGATGCAGGGATTGATGTTTGGACGGCACTCAATATCCAACATCTTGAGAGCTTAGCCGATGTAGTTTCACGCATTACCGGCATCATGGTGCGCGAAACCGTTCCAGATACAATCTTGCAGAATGCCAATGACGTCGTGCTTGTTGACATCACGCCTGATGAATTGATTGAGCGGTTGAATGCGGGAAAGGTCTATGTGCCTGATACGGCACGCCGCGCCACGCAGAATTTTTTCACAGTCGGAAACCTCACCGCGCTGCGCGAACTGGCTTTGAGACGCACTGCCGACCGCGTCGATGATCAGATGGTTGATTTTTTGCGGCAAAAAGCAATTGAAGGACCTTGGGAAACCGGCGAACGTCTGCTTGTTTGCATAGGATCAGATGAGAGTTCTGAAATGCTGGTCCGTAAAACCAGTCGCCTCGCCACCGCCTTGAATGCTAGCTGGATAGCCGCGCATTTTGAGCGACTGGGAGGGGAAGACATCCTGGTTGAGCGGGAAAGGCGTACAAGCGAAATCCTGCAATTGGCCGAGCGGCTTGGCGCAGAAATATCGCGTCAACGCAGTACCGATTTCACGACCGATATCTTGCGTTTTGCCCGACGTGAAAATGTGACACAAATATTTGTCGGGCGGTCACGCGCCGGGTTTCTCAATCACCTGCTTGGATGGTCGCTTTCCGAACAACTTGTCCGCCAAGCTGTTGACATCGGTGTCCATGTCGTTGCTGCCGCAGAAGAGACAGTGCCCCGGCGCGCCACATGGAACTGGCTCCAAAGTGAGGGGTTACTTCTTGAGATCACCGCCGCTAGCGTTTCTGTGGCTCTGGCGATTGGCATAGGGCATGTGCTCACATTGCTGCTTAAGTTACCCAACCTGTCGATGATATTTTTGGCCGCAGTGCTGTTTAGTGCGGTGCAATTTGGAACGCGGGCGGCAGTGATAGCCGCACTACTGTCATTTTTTGGCTACAACTTTTTCTTCATCGAGCCGCTTTATACCCTTACGATTGCACAGCCACATGAATTATTTGCCTTGTTGATCTTTCTGGTCGTCGCGGTTCTTACCGGTTCTATGGCTGGACGGATACGGCATCAGGCCCGAAGCGCGATCAGAAACGCCGAGGCAACACAAGCGCTCTATGAATTATCCCGCAAACTCTCGGCGGCCTCGAGAGCAGAAGAAGTTATCTGGACCACCGTCACTCATGCTCAAAAAACGCTTGGCGGGAAGGTTATCATTCTTTTGCCGGGCGACGGCGTTTTGGAAACGCAGGCTGTCTGGCCACCCGATGAGCCTTTGACTGCGGCTGAGATGAGTGCCGCACGGTGGGCGTTGGAAAAGAATGAAAACGCGGGATGGCGCACCGGAACACTTCCCAATGTCCGGTTCAGGTTTCAACCTCTGTCGACCCCGCGGCGCGTCGTCGGTGTTTTCGGATATGAGCCGACAAACCATGCGGCGACGCCTAGCGCAGACGAAGAGCGCAGTCTTTTGGCGATTACTGAGCAGGCGGCTATCGCTCTTGATCGCGCATTGCTCGCCGGGGAATCTGTTAACGCTGCCGCATTGCAGGAAAACGAAAAAACCCGTTATGCCCTCTTGGCCTCACTTTCGCATGATCTGCGCGCACCGCTGGTTGCCATTACCGTTGCGGCGGCAACGTTGCGTGAATTGGGGCAGAAAATCCCACAAGAGCAGCAAGAGGAGCTGGTTCTTTCGATAGAGCAAGATGCTGACAGGTTAAGCCGTTTCGTCTCAAATCTCCTTGACATGTCGCGTATTGATGCCGGTGCGATAAAAGTGAAGCAAGACTGGGTTGACGTTGGCGATGCTATTCGGGCGGCGGTTGAGCGCAGCAGAAAGATTTTTCCCGACCATCCAACGCGCATAAGTTTGGCGGCCACTATTCCGCTCGTTCGTGGCGATTCGCATTTACTGGAGCAGGTACTGTTTAACCTTTTAGACAATGCTCACAAATATGCGCGCGAGACTGATGTCAGCGTTCATGCCCGAAGCGAAGGCAACGACGTATTAATCAGTGTGACGGACGAGGGCCCCGGTATTAAGCCATCTGATCTTAAGAGAGTTTTTGAGAGGTTCTACCGCTCCGGCGGTAATGGCGGGCGCTATCCTGGAGCCGGTCTTGGCTTGTCAATTTGCACAGGGTTGATCGAAGTCATGGGCGGGACAATAGAGGTTCAAAGCCCTGCGATAAGACGACGCGGAACGCGGATGACAATACGTTTGCCAATTGCGCGGGCAAGAAAAAACACATGAGTAGGCCGCGGTACTGGTCGTTTATGACGAACCGGAGAATCAGCATTTTCTAAAAGCACCAGTCATCGTTCTATCGATGCGTGAACGTGAGATCGAAAAATATCGGTGCTCGACCTTAGGGCAGATGATTATGTTGAAACGCTGTTTGGCATCGGTGAGCTCTTAGGACGTCGGAGAACGGCACTTCGACATGTCGCCGCTGCAGCCCACGAGATTATACGCATTCAGGTAAGCAATCTCCTCGACTCTTTTTAAGCGACAGGGTGTCTAAAATTCTAGCGGCCTTTCACCTCGATAATAACGGAACGATCATGGCGAATAATTCTGCCTGCGATGAGAGACTGCATTTTGCATAAATCTGCCTGCGAAACACTTTTACTGTATTGGTGCTAATGCCCAGTATCAGTGCGATAGAACCAGATGAATGGCCTTGCAAAATAAGCAGCGCCACCTCTGCCTGGCGCGCACTTAACCGGATATCTTTTATACGCGAGAGTTGATCTCGCAATCGATCTATCACAGGTGTGTCGGCTACAATCGGACCGGCGAGCGCGGGCTGAAACTGCCGCCAATTTATGTCAATCAGGCTGGTGATGACCGCAACATGTCTGTTGAGTGCCGCGAACTGCGCCTTGGTAAACATGCGCCCGCTGGAGCGGTCTGTACCCATGCAGGCAGTGATAGTTATGCCGGAGTTCAATTTGACGAACGCAGCGACCTCATCAACTAAAGTGGTCTTCTCATAGTAGATTTTGAAATAGCTGGTCTGGCGAAAGCGGTCTGGCGCTAGATCGAACAAGCGGTAGAGGCCAGACTTTACACCTTTTACGTGCGCCTCATAAAATGGATCGAGCACAAAATTGCTGGTGATATATTCGCTGTCCATCGCCTCATACACAACCGCGTCCTTATACTCGCGATAGAGAACCGTTGGGTTGTGCTGGTCTCTGTAGAGAATAATAATCAGATTATCGAACTCGGCGCATTGTCGCAAAAAGTTGGATAGTAAGCGAGGAAATTCAGCTGTTCCCAGCGCACGTATTGCTTCGGCTAGTGCCTTATCCTGTCGCTCTTCCGCAGTTGTCATCGTTCAATACCCCGTGCCCTGCCTATAACCCTTTGGGGTTATATACTCCCTTAATCGACGAAATTAAACTCAATTTCAATAATGAGGGTGATGGAAGCAGCGGGTAATAATCTTGCGCACGGCCCATCAATAGTGAGTTGTGGGGACGTTCTTTTGGAACAATTAGATCAAGCCGCGATATCCGTCAGGCAAGTTGCCAAGCGATTTGGCACGTTCACTGCATTGGAAAAAATATCGCTTGATATTGCCAGCAATGAGTTCTTCACGCTGCTCGGTCCATCCGGCTGCGGCAAGACGACCTTGCTGCGTATGATCGCTGGCTTTGAAACTGCCAGCGAAGGTAAAATTCATCTGTACGGCGACGAGATAGAAAATCTGCCTGCCAACAAGCGTCCCATTAACACCGTCTTCCAGCAATATGCCTTGTTCCCGCACATGACCGTTTTGGAGAATGTGTCGTTTGGGATGCGTATGCTGAAAGTGCCTAAGGCGGAGTTAGAGACCCGTGCGCTGGAGGCACTGGCAATGGTTCAGCTCAGCGACTTTTCACACCGCAGACCAAGCCAATTATCCGGTGGCCAGCAGCAGCGTGTAGCGTTGGCGCGGGCCTTGG
>JANPBE010000535.1:0-2134 GCA_031430295.1 Phyllobacterium sp. | reverse complement strand
GCCGCTCGGATCTGCTGTTACAATTACCGCCGGCACATGGCGGTTTAGCGCAGTTCGGATCGCCAAAATGGTGTCCGATCCTAGCGTGTTAAAATTCAAATGCTGGTCCGCAACGATAATTTCCGGTGTCCATTTATGTGGCTCCACCAACGCCAGCGCCGCGTCTTGATGAGACGCGACACGCACGTCGCAGCTCCATCGTTTCATCAAGGCAGTCATGGCCTCAAGCACAGGTATATCATTTTCAATCAACAATACTTTGGTGTTTGAAAGGCCATAAACCGGATTGCCTTTGCTTCCGGCTTGGTTGGCTTTTTCCAACGGGGCAGGGGTAGATATAACGCTCACGCGAAATGCAGTCCCCTTGCCTAAAATGGACGTCAGTTCCAATTTGTGGCCAAGAGCATCGCTCATGCGCCGCACGATGGACAAGCCCAGCCCCAAGCCTTCGCCATAAACCACCGCCGCATCGGGTCCGCGATGGAACTCATCATAAACAAGCTCATATTGGTCAGGCGCAATGCCGATACCACTGTCCACAACATCAATACGGATGGTATTTCCGCGCGTGCGTGCGCCAATCAGCACACCGCCGGTCATTGTGTAACGCAGTGCATTGGATAGGATATTCTGCAGCACACGGCGCAGCATGGTCCTGTCCGAAATTACATGAAAATCTGTAGGCCGAATTGTGAAGCGCAGGCCCGCTTTTTCTGCCAACGGACGAAAGTCAGATTCCAGCGATTCAAACACATCGGCAAGCGCAAAACCCGTCACCTGCGGGCGCATCTCACCAGCATCTAGGCGCGAAATATCCAGAAGCGTACGTAGTAATTCTTCCATAGTGTCCAGCGAGCGTTCGACCTGGCGTACCAGAGTCGCCCCCTTGGTCGTTTGCTGTAACTCGCTCAAAGCCGAAACTGACAGCCGTGCCGCATTGAGCGGCTGCAACACATCATGGCTGGCAGCCGCAATGAATCGCGTCTTGGAGGCGTTGGCCGTTTCCGCCGCCTCCTTGGCAACTGAAAGTTCGCGGTTAGAATGTTCGAGGCGTCGCAGCGTCTGCTTCAATTCATCCGTCTTGGCGCGCACGCGGCTTTCGAGGTTGATCGCCGTTTGAAACAGTGTAAACGCATTTCCCTGCTGATCCATCGAGCGTTCCACGCGGGCGATTAGCGCTTCGTTGATGCGTTTCAGCCGCGCATTATCATCCACTTTATCTATGGTCATGCCGCGCCCGTCTGTGACTTGCCAAAGGCGATGCCAGTCAATGTTTGGTTGAGGTGCAGCGATTGATATTGCTCGCCATATGTACCGAACCCGATGACGTGGTAGCGCTGATAAAGCTCCGACATGGCGCGAAACACCTGCCGGTTTTGCGCATCCAGACGGCGCAAAATGCAGTCAAAGCCCATTATCATGTCAATCCCACCAAGACTTTTGTCGATGCTCTCCAGTGTCGCACGCGTGGATTCCACCATGCCCCGCGCCTGCGCTACCGTCAGCACCACGCCATCATCGATTGCGCAGAAAAATGATAGCGAACCATCCGGATTGACCTTCTGAATGGAACGGCAGAAATACTCGCCGCCCACCCGCACGACGACAGGATGCGAGGCAAAACTCATCGGCGTGAGTGATGAAGGCTCTATGCCAATCGCAGCGGCATATTCTTCAACCGCAGGAGCAGCATTGAATTCATAGACAATCCGTTTGTCGGGATCCGACGATGTCACCACAAGCTTCATTGCGGTGGGAATAAAATTATCTGATTTGAATACCTGAAACGGCACATCGGTCCCCACCAGCATAACGACTGCGCGTCCCGAGCGTGCATTGCCGTTTGCCATCACATAGGTGCGCTGAAATTCCATGTGATCGCCGGCCGAGCCGCCGATGAGCGGAATATCATCCAGCCCCCAAAAAATAGCCGCCGTAACTGCCTCTTCAGCATTTGACATGCCGTCGATAAGACACTGTGCATAGGCTTGGTTGTGGGTGGTAGCGCTGATGGCGGTTTGGTGACGCTCACGCAATGCAACCACTGACCCGGCAATATCGCCCATGCCGCCATTGGCAATATTGTCGATGACCAATGTCGAAACGGTGAAGCGCGAGCGCGGCAGAAGAACCG
>JANPBE010000534.1:0-1593 GCA_031430295.1 Phyllobacterium sp. | reverse complement strand
TCACGGCTGTGGTGCGACATGGCGGTATGCGGCAATCGTAATAAGGCTAAACTTCATTACGCCAAGCATCGTGCGACTGAGGGGGGAAGTTCAGATGAATAGGCTGATTTTTGTCTTGGGGGTGCTGCTTGCAAGTTTATGTTTAAATGGATGTCGGGAGGTTAAAAGTGATGAATACTTTGCGCTTTCGGGGCAAGTATTTATCTTTAATTACAGAATTGCGACTGCAACATACGTCGTTACGCTCGAGAAACTGCGGCCAACGCCAGAGGCGAGTGTTGCTGTTGCGGATTTTGAAAATCCTGCCGGGGGCGAACCCTTAATAGTGAAGGAAAAGATATGGCCGAAGATGCAGAAAATATCCTTGGAAAGCCCGCCACTGAACTGTGTTCGTAAAGATAGGCCCTATGCTATTTCCATTAAGATTATGAATGGTGAGGGCAAAATACTTCAGAAAATTGAAAGCACATTGAGATCGACACTTGACCAAATTATATTGCCCGACCGACCACTGGTCATCGGGCAGGGCTACGAAGCCAACCCGGAAATGGTAGGACATCCTGATGGTAAATTGCCTTTGATTAGAAAAACTAACTGTCCGGTGTGAACTATTTTGTAATTATATGCTAATATAGTGAAGGTTAATATATTTGAGGGCAATTTTTTAAGAAATTACTGGTACTCGCAAGGTTCAGAGTGCGTGAGCCGTATCAATGAAGAACAAAAATAACTCGGGCCTGCCTAGCGAAATCTATATTCCGTTTGTTGAGTCATTGTATTCTAACCGGGGTGTGGTTGTTTTTGGTGTTTTGGCACAGACCACGATAGCTATTGCGATATCGGAGAGCACAAAAGACAGTATCTTTATATTTTTTGCAATTACGTTTGCCCTAGTCGGATTTCTACGTTTGTTGGACTTGGCGCTTTTTCAGTATGCGAAATCGAGAGACAATCATGTTTTCGACCCTGTTCATTGGGAACGGCGCTATGCATTTGGGGCGTCGGCAATTGGCGCGTTGATTGGCGCGATGACGTATTTTGCGATAAGATCTCAAGACAGCTTTGCCGAATTCGCGTCCATGACACTTACTATGGCGGCAATGGTGACGATTGTCGGCAAGAATTTTGCTTCAAAGCGTATCGTGCTGCTTTTTACAATTTTGGCTTTTGGTCCAATTGCTTTGGCCTTGCTTCAAGTGGGTGGTTGGAAGCACATAACCGGTGCGGCATTTCTCGTTCCGTTAGCGTTGTCCGTTAATTCCATGACCGCATATTTGAGAAAATTTCTCAAAGAGGCGGTCGTTGGGCAGCTGGATATAAAAATAATTGCTGACAAGTTCGACGTGGCATTAAACAATATGCCTCATGGGTTGATTATGTTTGATGATAAGCTCACTTCAATTGTGGTCAACAAACGCGCTGCTGATATGCTGAAATCGCCTTCAAGTGAGGCGATGACAGGGCATAGTCTGAAGGTTATTTTGCGATTTTGCCGTTTTCGCGGGATGTTTGGCGCCGACGCGTTGCTGCGTATTGAGCAACGATTAACCGCTTTGCTGAACGGCAGTGACGAGCGGAAATATCTCCTCAAAC
>JANPBE010000533.1:0-8197 GCA_031430295.1 Phyllobacterium sp. | reverse complement strand
CGCCAAACGAATCTGCTTCTTTAGCTCGTCGGCATCCGTGTTTTCAATTATCCTGACCAAATCGTATTTCGCGGTGGATTCTAGAATTTTTTGCATAGCTAGGATGTCGTCATGGCAGCAAACCAAATGCGAGAGACTGTCGTAATTTGTGTTTCCGATTAAGATCGCTAGGCACGACATTCTTTGATAATCCAATTTTCAACTCGATCAGCGATGGCACAACTTTAAGAAAAGTGCGAGCAAAAATCGAAACTCGTCCGGTGCCAATCTATGAGCTTTTCAGACAATTTAAGAAATGAAAACCCCATGACCCCCGCCAACATCATCGCTCTCCTAAACCTCGCCCCCCACCCCGAAGGCGGCTGGTTTTGCCAAACTTTCCGCGACGAAGGCCCAGACTCCCGCGGCCATTCCACCGCGATCTATTTCCTCCTCGAATCCGGCAAGCCTTCGCACTGGCACAAGGTCCACGGTTCCTCCGAAGTCTGGCTCTATCACGCAGGCGCGCCGCTTAGGCTGAAACTCTCCGAAGACGGCAAAACCGAAACGCATCATGTGCTCGGCATAGACCTAATCGCAGGCGAGCGTCCGCAACTCATAGTCCCGCCCGGCTGGTGGCAGGCGGCGGAAACTTGTGGCGACTGGACACTGGTAAGCTGCACCGTTGCGCCGGGGTTTTTGTTTGAGAATTTCGAGCTGGCCGAGCCTAACTGGCAGCCAAAGTAGGGCGGCATTCGAGACTTGTTCCTGCGCAGCCATTTCATGTGCAGCACATACCATGGTTGATTTTGTTGAAATGCGACCTAGCCAAATGACAAAAATTAACAATAAAAAGTGCTTATGTTTACAACTTTACAGCAAATAAGCAATTTTTGATTGAACTTTAAGTATTTATCAACCTATAGGATATATTAATCCACCTTACAACTTTTGTTTTATGATGGATTGATAAATGGTCAGTAAATTTTCTATAAAAATTTGGGCACTTTATTTTTTCATAGTGGTTTTGGATTTCATTTTTTTCAAATTTAGTGCGTTCAGCTTAGATATAAATTCAATCATTCAGTTACACGGGAAAATATTTGTACAAGTAGTTTTGCTATTCGCCAGTTTTCTTATTTATAACAAAAATGCAAGAAAATCATTGAAAGTTATAGAGCCAATTTTTATTGGTCTATTGTTCATAACGCCGATAACAGTGTTGACATATTTTTCAATAGATTTCAATTTTCCACTAGTTGATAACTATCTTTCCCACATTGATAGTGATGTTGGATTTAGATGGCATACGTATATAAAATATGTTGACAGTAGCTATTTTATATCGAAATTATTATGGTTATGCTATATTTCTTTTTCTTACCAATTATTACTAATACCAATTATTTTAGGATTTGCTAACCAGCACGAAAGGTCCTATCAGTTCATTTTTTGCTTTGGGCTTGTCTCAGTTATTGCGTCTTTAATCAGCGTCTTCACGCCCGCATACGGCACTTACACGACATACGCATTGGATGTTAATACGCTAAGAAACATCGACACAAGTTTTGTCTTTGGCTTCATTGAACCATTCGATGCCGTTCGTGGTAGTGGCAGCTACACGTTGAGCGCCGAGGAGTTTGTTGGTATCCTCACATTTCCCTCAGTTCATGCGGGCGTTGCAGGCCTTTGTATGTGGGTGTTTTGGGGGCAACGGAAATTATTCCTCCCGTTTTTGGTTCTAAATATTGGTATGGCATGTTCGGCCATTTCACATGCAAATCACTATTTCATTGACGTTATCGCGGGGTTGGCGGTGGCAGCCCTATCGATTTTCATGTCGTCATACTTTTTCCGGGACAAGCAAAAGATTGCCGAAAAACGGCCATTGCCACTTGTGGTCAATCCTATTTAGTTGGATGCCTAACTTGCAGCCAGGCTAACGCCATTGGCAGTTATCGGGGTCAGAGCCAACATGACGATAAGCTCATCTACTATTTTTGACGGATGAAAAATTCAATTGATAACACTAATCCGCTCGACCGGATCCACGCGTCCTTGATCTTTCATCTAACGCGGCTGACGCGCTATTTTCGGAGCCAATTGCTTGCCCCGAAATCGTACGCAATGAATTCTGGAGACTTCTACTGCCCATCCCGTCATCACCAACTTCTGGCTTGCTAGTTGCCTCTATAAGCCGGAGTTTGTTATTGTGGATGTAATTCAAATAGCCATCGGCAACGGACGTGTATTTGCCATCAAACTCGTCAACGTCGTCCCCATATCCCGCCTTCCCGATCTTGGTCACCTTATCGGCAAAAGTGGGTAAATCATTTTCAATACGCTGCTTCTGTTCCTCCAAATATTTGAAAATTGCCACATCATCGCCATGCCTTGCACCATCATTGGCAAAGTACGACTGACGGTGAATAAAATGATGAAGCGTTTCGTCCTTGCCTTCCAAAGCAAAGCCCAAATGCAATTCGGTTATCAGGCCGTTCGAGCGCGGAATAGGCTCCCCCAGCTTGCGTGTGACTTTGACGGGTCCAATTTTTCTTGCATAAATCTCCGCCGCAGATTCAAGCGCAGTGTGCGTTTTATTCGCGCTCGCATAGCCCGGCACCCGCAGTTCTTTATCAAGTCTGTGCTCGAAGTTCAGGTGGTCCGGCCGTGTGTGAGCCCAAGCAGACATCGGTTGCGGCGTAACACCACCGCGCTCAATGGCGTCATTTGCAGATTCCTTAAATATTGATTTTTCCGCTATCCGCTTTTCGCTGTGCAGCATTTTAAGGCCGCGTATATCCACTTGTGTCCAGCTCATGTCTTGTGTTGGATGATACTTAAGCGCGGCAATTTCCGCGTTTGGTGCCGCAGGCAATGCAGCGCCAGTCGCTTGCTTTTCAATGCGCGGGCCGCGATGATACACTTGGAGTTTATTGCTAAAATAGCGACGTATATCGGTGTTTTCTCCTTCCTCCATTGAAAAATCACTACCCTTAATGGGCACTTTGTTTTTTCCGATCAAGGCAAATATGGAGTCGCCGCCCACCAGCAGCCCAATTTTATAGAGAGTTTGCGGAGTTCTACTGACCATCGCTTTTTTGAATAATCGTGCTCTGTTAAATGCTTAAATTTCGCTGCTTAAAAAATCATAACGCCTCTAAACACGTTCAATATCCAGCCCGAAATAAGGCGAAAATAAGATTGGGGATATTAGTTGGTCGGGCATAGACTAGCCCCGCCTCACCTTCAACCACCAATGCATCGCGATGCCGCCGACCGACAGCAAGCCCGCAAACGCCGCCAGCCCGTTGATGCCATAGCTGGCGATCAGCGCGGCGAGGATGGGCGTGCCGCTGAATGTGCCGACATTGCCCAACTGGGCAATCGCGCCCGCAGCGCGGGCTTGGTCTTGCGGCGCATCGTTGAGCTGGCCGATGGCAGCAAACGAGGCGCTTTGCACCAGCCCGACAGCGGCGGCCAGCAGCATGGCACCACTGATGGCCACGGGCGGGTTGCCCCAGCCAAACCATAAAATCAACACGGCCAAAACCGCAATCGCAAAGCCGCCTTGCACGATGGCAACAGCCTCATACCGCGCAATCAAAAACGCTCCCAGCGTGAGCGATGCCGCGATGGAAACCAGCGGCACAGCCGTGCCGACAAAGGCCTGATGCGCACCCATCATCGGCGGCAGCAACGATAGTATCGCCACATACATCATGGTGTAAAACATGAACCCCAGCGCCGGCGCGGCAATGCGCGGCGAGGCATAAATTTCGCCATGCTGGCGCACAATGTTGCCTAGCGATAGGGGCGCGTGGGAATGTGCTGCATCCTTAGGCAGCAGCGCGAACATCACCAGCGCCATCGCGAGCATATAAATCCCATGCGCCACAAACAGCGAACCGATGCCGTAAGCCTCCACCAAAGGCCGCCCTGCCCACGCCATAAAGGCAAAACAAACGGCAAAGAAAGTGGACCACAGCGTCATGCCAAAATCGCGGTCTTTGCCGCGCAAAGTTTCCGCAATAATCACCGGCCCGCACACCACAATGGCCAAATGCGAAAACCCTTCCAGAAACCGCAAAGTCAGAAACAAGGGCAGGGGCAGCATCAGGCTTTGCGCAAATGAAAACACCGCGCCCGCCACCAGCGCCACGATCATCACAGACCGCGCACCCATGCGCGCCAAAATAATCCCTGCTGTCGACCCAAACACCAGCCCCACCATGCCAACACCGGAGACCAGCAAGCCCAGCCACGTAACAGACGCACCAGCATAGGTCGCGCTAACAAAATCAAATATCACCCCCACCTTAGCAAACTGCCCCGCCGCGCCGAGGCCAGCGAAGAACAGGGCGAGGGATAGCAGGAGGGGGGAGGGCGTTTTGATCATACTCTATCGATAAGTGAGCCGATGCGTCGGCGCTAGCCAAAATTTCAATAAACAGTTTGCGCCGCCCAACTTCAACATATTCATCACGCTGATACATCCGTTTGTCGCCGCCATTGCATGGGAGATTGCCCATGGCGGAGCTTGAAGGCTCGCCCGAATGCGGCCTCAGAATTGTAGCCAACATGCGACATAAGCTGGCTTATTGAATGATTTTTGTTGAGCAACATATCCGCAGCAAGGTCAAGCCGCCACTGATTGAGATAGGCAATAGGGCTTTGCCCAATCACATCCATAAACCGACAGGTAAAGGCTGTTCGTGACATGCCGGCAATAGCGGCCAAGTGGTGCAGGGCCCACGGCCTAGCCGGGTCATGCTGGATCTCTGCAAGCACTTTTCCGATGCGAGGGTCAGCAGCAGCCGACACCCAGCCTTGGCCCAAAGGCGATTCTATTGCCCAACTGCGAAGTGTTCGTATGAACAGCAAATCCAACAATCGAGAGATCATTGCTGTTGAACCTGCGTATCCATGAGCGGCCTCAAACGCCATGAAAGCGCAGCAAACATCAACCCATTCATGGCTTTTGTGACCAGGGCGTTGTAGCGAAATAATTGTTGGTAAAGTTCCGAGAAACCGTGAGGCGAAGGTGCTGTCAAAATCAAATTCGCCTCTAATGAATTGGGCGGGTTCGTCACTTGCGTTAGCCAGTCGGTGGGCCGCCCCACGCAAAAAGAGCAGCACATCACCGGATTGGACTGCCGTTATTGTCTCTGAGGTCGATTCAGCCACACTCAATGCCCCAGCTTGAAAAACATAGATGCAGGGTTTGCTCTGCGCGCACTCCAAATAGCTCTTTGCTGATACGGCGCCAGTCGAAACGGATGTCCCGCGCAAGCGTAGCATATCCAGTACTTTTGAAAACGCATCCTGATTGAGCAGGTGATCTGATGTTGAAGTCTTTATCGTCATGGATTGGGATTTTCAGCACAAAATTTAGAACTAAGATGACTTTAAATACTGTTGACTGCAAGGCAATAGTAAAAAAAGTCAAAGGAAACTAAATGTCAAAAACAATTATGTTTGTGCATGGCGCATGGGTCACACCTGCGTGCTGGCAGTCGCTGAGAGCTTATTTTGAAGCGCAGGGTTACACCTGTGTGGCTCCGGCTTGGCCCTATTTAGATCACCCGGTGGCTGAGTTGAAAAAGCACATTGACCCTGCCTTTGCAGGTCTCACGGTAAAAATGATCGTTGATCACTACGCCACGAAAATTCAAGCGATGGCGGAACCGCCAATTTTGATTGGTCATTCATTTGGTGGTTTGATTGTTCAACTTTTACTGGATCGCAATTTGGGCGCGGCAGGTGTGGCTATTGATGCTGGCCCTCCGCGCGGCGTGATACCGAGTTGGGCAGCGATTAAATCTGCGGCTCCTGTGCTTCTGTCATGGCGAGGTTGGCGCAAACTCCACACCATGTCATTCAAAGGCTTTAGCACCACCTTTGCCAACGGCCTCACGCCGGATGAAATGCGTAAGGCCTATGACAGCCAAATTATCCAAGCGCCGGGCCGCATCTATTTTCAGGCGGCGATCGGCCTTGGTGTCGGGCTTAATTTCGCCAATCCGAAGCGCGCGGCCTTACTTTTGATTGCAGGCGGGGATGACCGCACCAGCACAACCTCCATGGTTCGCGCGATGTATCGGCGTCACAAAAAATCACCTCGCCCCGTTGCGATGCTGGAGTATCTCGGACGCAGCCATTGGCTCATTGCAGCGCCGGGCTGGGAAGAGATGGCACAAGGAATTTCCAGCTGGTTGGTGAAAACAGAATTGGTGGGTTGACGGGTAACAGACGAGGAGTGGAAGTCAAAAATTTGGAATAGCCCCGTCAATTTGGGCCAAATCCTTTGCCAACCCCTCCACGCCCGTAAACAACACCGCTTGCCAGCCAAAATCCTGCGCGGCTTTCACATTGGCGGCATTGTCGTCAATAAACAGCGTCGCGCTCGGCTCCAGCCCGAACGTCTGCGTATGCAGGCAGTAAATCTGCGCATCCGGCTTGATAAGCCCGATAACGCCCGAAACCGTAACCCCGCGCGGCTCGCGCAAAAACGGATACATGCCGCTCGCCTGCACAAACGTATCGGCGGCAAAGTTGGTCAGCATGGTCACATCCATACCGCTTGAAATAAGCCCGCGCATAATGGCCACGCTGCCTGCAATTTCCGAATAAACCATCTCGTGCCAATATTTTCGGAAGCCACGAATATTGGCCTCATGTTGTGGATGTTGCGCAATCAGCAAGTCTTGCGCCTCGTCCCACGTCCGCCCGCGATCCTGCTCAAGGTTCCACTCATGTGTGCAAATATGCGCAAAAAAATGCGCCCGCTCCGCATCATCCGGTATCAGCCGCCGAAACGGAATCTCCGGATCATAATTGATAAGCACCTTGCCAATATCAAAGACCACATGTTTGATTTCCGTCATAGCTTTCCTTCTTTATCACGCCGCCAGCATCCATACTGATGTCAGCGCCAATGTGCCAGCGGTGATACGGCCAAACAAGCGGGACGAAGCGGGTGTTGCGATAATGCTGTTAAGCTGGCGTGCGAGCAAGATGGTGCCGAAGAAAACTGTGCCGACAGCGGCCATCGTCACCAAAGCCACTACGGCTATTTGACCGACGCTGACAAAGCCGGCTGGAACGACGATAGGCAGCAAAATCATGTAGATCAAAAGCGTGGCCGGGTTGCCAAGGCAAATCGCCAAGCCAGCCGCTACTGATGCCAACCAGCCGGACTTTTTGTGCTTAGTTGATGAAGTGCCGGAACGATTATTCCACATACCCAAAGCCAGCCAAAGCAGGTAAGCCACGCCCAAATATTTTCCGAACGACAGCAAACCGGGCATGTTCTGCGCCCAGACGCCAACGCCGAGCGCAACAGCGATTACGGCAATTATATCACCCAAACAGAGACCGGCGGCAAAGGCGTTCGCGCCCTTGGTGTCGCCCCCAAGTGAGCGCACAACCAGCGCCGCCATTATGGGGCCGGGTGCCGCTGTTAGAGCCACCACCGCTACGAAGTAAGGAACAACCGCTGAATAATCCATGTGACCCTCCCGAGACCTCTTATCGAAGCCCTTCAAGGGTGTTTCGATAGGTGCAGTTCAACAGAAGGCGATGGCGTCAACCATCAGGTGATCACCTGAATTGCCGCTGCGTCAGACGAGGGATTTTAGCGAATACTTGCCGGATCAAGCAGGCCCGCCCGCAAGGCAGCCAAAAGCAGACTTACGGTTGAATTGACGGCAAATTTGCGCATCAAATTGGTGCGGTGGGTGTCAATCGTCTTGGGGCTAACGCCAAGCGCCTCCGCTGCGCTGGCATTGGAGTGACCACGCGCTATCGCCTGCAACACGGCAAGCTCGCGGTCAGTCACGGCCACGGTTTCCGCTGGCGCTTTCAAGAGAGATTGCGCACTCGCGCCGATGACTTTCTTGCCCGCTAAGACGCGCCGCACAACATCAAGTATTTCGTCCTCGGAGCAGTCTTTTAGCGCCACACCATGAATTCCAGCCTCAACAAACAAGCGGATTGTCTCCGGCTGCGCCGTACCTGTGAGCAGCACAAAGCGCGTTTCCGGCGACCAGCGCTTGGCCTCCAGGTACACTTCCATTCCGTTCGCGCCTGGCATATTGTAATCAAGGATTGCGCAGTCGGGCCGCTCTTTCCTAATCTGAACTATGGCTTCAATGCCATTTGTGACGGAGCCAATAATGTCGATCCCCTCCAATGCCGCAAGCGCCTTGGCAAGCCC
>JANPBE010000532.1:0-1215 GCA_031430295.1 Phyllobacterium sp. | reverse complement strand
GGCGCTCCACCGTTCGCTGACAGTCATTGACCGTTGGTGCAAAATACAAGCTTGAAAATTGGCAGCGATGCTTGCCGCCAGCGATCTCCCCCCTCGCGGGGGAGATGCCGACAGGCAGAGGGGGGCGCGACGGAGTGCGATTTTGGCTAAACCCCGAACTTCGGCGCTGCCCCACATCCGGCGCGTCGCGCCACCTTCTCCCCGCAAGAGGCGGGGAGAAGTTAAAGGAGCTACTCCACCGCAAACGCCTTCGTTGCCTCTTCCAGCCACATCCTTGTCTGCTCGTCCACCATGGGGCCGACTTCGGCCAGCACGCGGGCGTGGTAGGTGTCTAGCCAGTGTAGCTCGGCGCGGGTTAGTTGGTGGGTGTCGATGAGGCGCTTGTCTATGGGGGCTAGCGTTAGGGTTTCGAACGCCATCATGGGCGCATCGCCGCCTTCGATGGGCGTGGCTTCGGTGACCAGAATGAGGTTTTCAATGCGGATGCCGTATTCGCCGGCTTTGTAATAGCCCGGTTCGTTGGAGAGGATCATGCCGGGTTCTAAGGGCGTGACCCCGACTTTGGCGATGCGCTGCGGGCCTTCGTGGACCGACAAATATGAGCCGACGCCGTGGCCTGTGCCGTGGGCGTAAACTAAGCCCGCTGACCATAGCGCACAGCGGGCGAACGCATCAATATCGCAGCCGCGCGTGCCTTTGGGGAAGCGCAGCATGGAGATGGCGATCATGCCTTTGAGCACCAGCGTGAAGCGGCGGCGGTATTCGTCGCTGACGGTTCCAACGGGCAGGGTGCGGGTGATGTCTGTCGTGCCATCGCGGTATTGGCCGCCTGAATCGAGCAGGAAGAGTTCGCCGGATTCGAGCTTGCGGTTGGTCTCGGTCGAGACGCGGTAATGGTTCATCGCGCCGTTGGGGCCAGTGGAGGAGATTGACGGGAAGGAGACGTCCAACAGCGGCGATTGGTTGGCCTCGCCAGCAGCAACGCGGAATTCTTCGAGGCGCACTGCGGCGGTGATTTCATCGAGCGAGCCTGCGGCTTGGGCGTCATACCAGGTCAGAAAGGCCGACATGGCCGCGCCGTCGCGCTTGTGCGCGGCTCTGGTGCCGCGCTGCTCGGTGACGTTTTTGCGGGCGCGAGGCAGGCGGGCGGGGTCTTGCAATTCGCTGACTATGCCGCCCGCATCTTCGACGATCTGGCGGAATTTATCACCCGCT
>JANPBE010000531.1:0-2943 GCA_031430295.1 Phyllobacterium sp. | reverse complement strand
GGCTAGGCCTTTTCGCCGCGCCGTTTGAGATCAGTACAGGGCGTTCCGTCCCTTTTGGTATAAATTGCAGGCACGCCGTTGGTAGGTGCAATCATATCCACATCGGCATATAATGCGGCATCTCCCGCAATTCTTGAGCCGATTTCCAGAACAATTGCATCTTTTGTGCCATTATTTTGCAGACAATGGCCATTTTCTTCACCTGCTTTGAAGCCAGCACAATCTCCTGCCAGAAGTATTTCTGCGCCAGAATTTGTAACCAAGGTGATTTCGCCAGACAGGACATAAATGAACTCGTCCTCGTGGGTATGCCAATGGCGCTGGCTGGACCAGCTTCCCGGAGGCAGGCGCAAATGGTTCACGCCAAACTGGGTTAACCCTGCACTATCGCCAAGTTTTGTGCGCTCTCGCGACTTGCACGCCTCATCAAAGGGCGGTGGATAGAGCGTACCAAGCGTGGTCGGCAGCAGTGCCTTGTCAATTTTCTTCGCCATGAATTCTAACCTCTTTCTGCAGACGCCCGATATATCAGCTGTGATGCAACCTTGAAAGGGTTGGTGCGTTTCTCAATATATAGAGATCAATGCGCAACGCATTTGCGGAGCAATTTCCCGTAGCAAAACTGACTTACGGGCATTAAAATTACACAAAGGAATCTCCAATGAAAGCCGCAATTATCAATGATTACAACGCCCCAGTTCTTGTTACAGACGTAAAAAAGCCAGTTTTGCTCAATGATAGCGTGATGGTTGAGGTGTATGCAGCGAGCGTGAACCCGGTCGATAATTACCTTCGGGCTGGGTATTTGAAGGCTATGCTGACACTGAAATTTCCCTACACATTAGGTTATGATATCGCAGGTGTGGTGACGGAAGTTGGCAAAGGCGTTTCCAAATTTGCCATTGGTGACGAGGTTTTTGCCCGACCCAATGGTATGCAGGCAGGCACATTTGCCGAATTTGCGGTTATCAAAGAAGTGGATTTGGCGAAAAAACCCAATAATATCAACTTCGAAGAGGCCGCCTCCCTGCCGCTTGTGTCACTGACCGCATGGCAGGGGCTGGTACAGCGTGCACATATCAAGGATGGCGACAGGGTGCTTATCCACGCCGGGTCGGGCGGCGTCGGGTCTGTTGCTATTCAAATTGCCAAAAGTTTTGGCGCGTATGTCGCTAGTACAACCAGCACCGCGAACGTGGGAATGGTGAAATCGCTCGGCGCGGATTTGGTGATTGATTACAAAACCCAAAAGTTTGAAGACCTCATAAAAAACTATGACATTGTGCTGGATACGCTTGGCGGGGAGACGCGGACACGCTCGTTTCCATTGTTGAAAAAGGGCGGCTGGCTGGTTTCAATTGTTGGCGAATTGGACAAAAGCGGAATTGCGGAGAGACTTGGCGTTCATCAAGATGCATTCTTTATGGTGCCTAATGGCGAGCAGTTGGATGAAATTGCAATGCTGGTGGAGCAGGGCAAAATCACGCCTTTGGTCGACCGCACGTACTCGTTAGACCAAATTCAGGGCGCATTGGATTATGTGCAAACCGGGCGCGCCAAGGGCAAAATGGTTATCAAGATAAAGTAGAATATTTCTCTCAACTATCTGATATAATTACATAAAATACACGGTCACTTGCCGAGATTTTTGTGGTTAAGCGTGTCCTGCTTCGGTGATAAGCCGTGACGGATCGACGCCAATCATCGCCAAGGCGCGCTCATAGGTGCGGTTGATATCTTCGTCATACAGCACGGATTTTGTGGCTTCGCAGGTGAGCCAGCCGTTGTCGCCGATCTCTCTTTCGAGCTGGCCGGGGGCCCAGCCGGAGTAGCCGAGCGTCATCAAAGCGCGGCGCGGGCCTTGACCGCCGGAGATGGCGCGCAGGATATCGACGGTGGCTGTGAGGCTGATATCGTCGGAAATTGGCAGGGTGGAGCTGACTTTATAGTCATTGGAATGCAGCACGAAACCGCGACCGCGATCGACGGGACCGCCATCGCGCACTAAAAAATCGCGGGTTGTATCGGGCAGCAAAATGGCATCTTCTTTGCCGACAAGGCCAATTTGCACCAAAAGATCGGGAAAAACCAAGGATTGGCGATGATTTATGATGAAACCCATCGCGCCTTCTTCGGAATGGGCGCAAATATAGATGACAGAGCGCGAAAAGCGCGTGTCCGCCGTTCCCGGCATAGCGACCAGAAAGTGGTTGTTCAAGAAACCCTTGCCGGTTCCCTTTTTGCGCAGCAGCGAAATGTCCATGGGGTTAATTTAGCAAGTTTGGGGGAAATGAAAAGCGGTTAGCACCATCATAATTTGTGATGAATTAACACGGTCGCGAATAGGTCGCGGAACGCCCAAACACGATACGCCAAACGCCCAGATATGATGCGCCGAGTGCCCAGAAGTGGTGCGCGGATGATGCGTAGGCGATGCGGGGCGTATTTTTGGCTTCACGAAATCGGGATTTGCAAATGATGAAGAGTTTCGTGATTAGATAGGTCCATGAAACATCATTTTCTAACTTACAGTCTCGCCATTTTCGTCGCCGACTTTTCGGGCCAGACCGCGCTCGCCGCGTCCTCGCCTTGGCAGGACAGCGCGGGCGGGCCGGTGCGGATTGTGGTGGCGGAACCGGCGAGTGGCGAGACCAGCGTTCACGCGGTTTTGCAGGTTCAACTGAATGACGGCTGGAAGACCTATTGGCGCGACCCCGGCGATGCGGGCGTGCCGCCGCAGTTTGATTTGACAGGCAGCGAAAATTTGGAACTTGCCACTTTGCAGTTTCCTGCGCCGCATCGCTTTGATGACGGCACCAGTGTTTGGGCGGGCTATAAGGAGCCGGTTTCAATCGGCGTGGACCTGACGCGCGCCGATGCCTCTAAAGCCATGCGGCTGAAGGGCAGTGTATTTTTGGGCGTGTGCGAGAAAATCTGTGTACC
>JANPBE010000530.1:0-3320 GCA_031430295.1 Phyllobacterium sp. | reverse complement strand
ATGCCCACTTTGACTTCCGGCAGCGCCAGTTTCACCTTAGGATCATCCGAAACAACGCGGCCATGGCAGGCAAGCGACAACTCAAATGCGCCGCCCATGCAAACGCCGTTAATGGCCGAAACCCATGGCTTACCGGATGTCTCAATCTTGCGGAAAAGCCATGTCATACGGCCCGCTGTTTCAAACAAAAGTTTGGTGGCGTTTTCTTGGCTTTTGGCCTTTTCCGCGTTGTTTCGGATGATCCAAAGGTCAAGCTGGCATTGCCAGAAGTCAAAGTGGGCATTTTCCCCGGTGCTGGCGGCACGCAGCGTGTCCCGCGGTTGACCAACCAGCAAGATGCTTTGCAGATGATGACAACCGGCTCCAGCCTGTCAGGATCGCGCGCCAAGGCCATGGGTCTGGTGCACGAAGTTGTGCAGTTTGAAAACCTCATCACGGCTGCCAAAGCCATGATTAAGAACGGCCTGAAAGCCGTTCAGCCTTGGGATGAAAAAGGCTTCAAGCTCCCCGGGGGCGCTGTCTATTCGGCGCAAGGCGCCAATCTTTGGCCAGCGGCAGGCGCAATTTTGCGTCGCGAGACGCAGGGCAATTATCCCGGTGCAACCGCCATTTTGAAATGTGTTTATGAAGGTCTCTTAGTGCCGTTCGATACGGCTTTGAAAATCGAGCAACGCTATTTCACTAACGTTTTGCAGACGACAGAAGCGGGCATGATGATCCGCTCGCTGTTTGTTTCCTTGCAAGAACTCAATAAAGGCGCACGCCGTCCGAAGGATGCGCCGCCAAGCAAAATCACCAAAATTGGCGTCATTGGCGCTGGTTTCATGGGCGCAAGCATCGCCTATGTCACTGCAAAGGTTGGCATTTCTGTCGTTTTGATTGATCGCGATATGGATGCCGCCAACAAGGGCAAGTCTATTTCTGAAGACCTCATCACCAAGGATATGCAAAAGGGCAGGGCAACCGCTGGCGACAAAGACGCGCTGCTATCGCTGATTCACCCGACGGCGGACTATGCCGATTTGGAAGACTGCCAGCTGGTAATTGAAGCCGTATTTGAAGACCGCGACGTGAAGCGTGTGGTTACGGAAAAAGCCGAAGCCGCGTTGAAACCCACCGCAATATTTGCGTCAAACACATCCACATTGCCAATCACCGGCTTAGCCAAAGTATCCGTGCGACCCGAAAATTTCATCGGCATTCACTTCTTCTCACCCGTCGATAAGATGATGCTCGTTGAAATCATTCTCGGCAAAGAAACGGGTGATAAAGCCCTCACTTTGGCGTTAGATTACGTCCGCGCGATCAAGAAAACGCCAATCGTTGTCAATGATACGCGCGGCTTCTACGTCAATCGTTGTGTGCTGATGTATATGTCTGAAGCCTACAACATGCTCATCGAGGGCGTGCCGCCGATCATGATAGAAAATGCCGCCCGCATGGCCGGTATGCCAGTCGGTCCGCTTGCATTGAACGATGAGACTGCGATTGATTTGAGCCAGAAAATCCTCAAGGCGGCAGTTGCTGATATGGGCGAAAAAGCCATAAATCCCAAGCACATAGAGCTTGTGAACAAAATGGTGGATAGCAATGATCGTCGTGGCCGGAAGAACGGCAAGGGCTTCTATGATTATCCTGCAAAGCCAGCCAAAAAGCACATCTGGGCAGGTCTCAAAGACCTATATCCACAGCAAGATCCCGATAAGGTCAGCGTTGCGGAATTGAAGCAACGCTTCCTCACGGTCATTGCGTTGGAAGCCGCCCGCGTCATGGAAGAGGGCATCGTAACTGACCCGCGTGAGGCGGATGTGGGCTCAATTCTGGCCTTCGGTTTCGCGCCTTATACGGGCGGCACGCTGTCCTATATCGACGGCATCGGCGCCGCAAAGTTTGTGGCGCAAGCCAATGCGTTGCAGGCTAAGTATGGCGATCAATTCAAGCCAAATAAGTTGCTGGAAGATATGGCAGCCAAGGGCGATAATTTTTATGCCCGCTTTAACCCGTATGCCAAAAGTAAGGTGGCATGAATTCAAAGCCCGGCAGAAATGCCGGGTTTCGCATTTCAGAGCGGTGTCGCTACTTTCCACACGTTTTATCAACCTCTGGATTGTATCTAGTCTGCATAAACATCTGGGAGACAAGCTATGAACCAACAATTACGACCAACAAATGCATTCGTCGGTGCCTCTTGGACTGTTCTCATTATCGGTATTCTGGCCTTTTTGGTAGGGCTTTGGAATTCGTCGATGCTGCTCAATGAGCGCGGATATTACTTCACAGTACTGCTTTTCGGGCTCTTTTCGACCATTTCGCTACAGAAAACCGTGCGTGACCGCATTGAAGGTCAATCTGTGACAGATATGTATTACGGCATGTGTTGGGTGGCTGTAGGTAGCTCGATTGTATTATTGGCCGTCGGACTTTTCAACGCGCAGCTTTTGCTGAGTGAAAAGGGCTTCTTTGCAATGGCATTTATCGTCAGCCTTTTCGCAGCCGTCGCCGTCCAAAAGAACGTACGCGACTTGGTAACGCTGGGTCCAATCGCCGGTTCGGAAGCTGATGCGGTAGAGTGATCAGCCTAACTATCTGAAATCATTGATAAGCGCCGGTTATCCACCGGCGCTTTTTTTGTGGTGTTAGCTATATGGACAATCGAAGATATACCGGATAGGAATAATTTCAGGTGCTGAACCATAACAGCATAGCCCTATCAGGTGTCCGATGTTGAACCATGAATCTGTCTGGAAGGCGATTGACGCGTTGGCGCACCGCTATGACATGTCCGCCTCTGGACTTGCTAAGAAAGCGGGGCTTGATCCCACCTCATTTAACAAGTCGAAACGCACGAGTGCGGATGGCCGCCCGCGCTGGCCTTCCACTGAATCGCTTGCCAAAATTATTGAGGCCACCGGCGCTTCTTTCAATGAATTCATGGGGTTAATTAGCCCGCTGAAGCCACGAGCGCCGGAAACCAAGGCCTATAAAAACTTCTCCGCGCCGCTTCTTGGCTTTGCTGAGGCGGGTGCGGGGGGCTTTTTTGACGATGCCGGATTCCCCGTTGGTGAGGGCTGGGACAGGGTAGAAATGCCTGCTGGCGGCACGGATGGCATCTTTGCTTTGAAGATTTCGGGCCAGTCCATGATGCCTTTGTACCGCGATGGTGACACGGTCGTGGTCTCGCAAAATGCGAGCGTTCGCAGGGGCGATAGGGTCGTTGTTCGCACAAAAAAGGGCGAGGTAATGGCCAAGGTTCTGAAGCGCAAATCGACGGAAGTCATTGAATTAAAATCATTAAATCCTGAACATGAAGACCGCCAGTT
>JANPBE010000529.1:0-1836 GCA_031430295.1 Phyllobacterium sp. | reverse complement strand
GCCAGAGCATATTCGTTCCAGGCAAATATCAGACAGAAAATAGCGGTCGATGCGATACCTGCGGCAGCTTGCGGCAGCACAACTTTGTAGAAAGCCTGGAACCGTGTGTAGCCGTCGATGAGAGCCGCTTCTTCATATTCAATCGGAATTTCGTCGATGAAGCCGTTGATAAGCCAGACTGCAAGCGACAGATTGATGGCCGTGTAGAGAAGGATCATCCCTGCATGAGTGTCATTCAAACCCACTTGCCGGAACATGAGGAAAATCGGAATGGCGACAGCGATCGGCGGCATCATACGTGTCGAAAGGATGAAAAACAGCAAATCATCCTTGAGCGGCACCTTGAAGCGCGAGAACGCATATGCCGCAGCTGTTCCAAGCACGATGGCGAAGAATGTCGAGCCAAAGCCGATGATAACCGAGTTCAAGAACCGCTCACCATAACGCGAAGGACCTGCAATCACCATGTCATACTGGCGGACAATCCGGTCGTACCAAGTCGCCGGCTCGCCTAGCTGTGCAAGCATCTCAGGCGTTGCACGGGTGCGCGTGGTGAAGAGGTTTACGTAGCCCTCCAGCGTTGGCTGGAAAACAATTTTCGGCGGATAGGCAATCGCATCTGAAGGGGATTTAAAGCCCGTAGCAATAATCCATAGTAGCGGCATTAGTGTTATCAACGCATAGAAAACAACCAGCGTGCCCGCCACCCATTTTTGCCGTTTTGACGGCTCGGTAACTGAATATCCGCTCATCTTTCTTTGACCTTCTTCAATGCTTTTACGTAGATTGATGCCAGACCAAATACGGTCACGAACAGGATGACGGCATAGGCTGATGAAAAGCCGGTGCGCCATTTTTCAAAGGCTTCGCGCTTTAGATTGATAGACGTTAGTTCCGTGGTGGAGCCGGGGCCGCCGCCTGTGAGCTGCACGACAAGATCGAACATTTTGAAATTTTCGATGCCACGAAACAAAACAGCCAGCATGAGGAAAGGAAGGATCATCGGAATTGTAATGGTCCAAAATTGCCGCCATTTGCTGGCGCGGTCGCACTCTGCGGCCTCATAGATGCTGTCGGGAATGGAGCGCAGTCCTGCCAGACAAATGAGCATCACAAACGGTGACCACATCCACGTATCAACAATCACGATTGCCCAAGGTGCAAGGGACACATCACCAATCATCGAAAAGCTGGAAGGATCCGCTCCGGTGACAAAGCCAACGACGTAGTTGAAGAGGCCAATTTGCGGCTGATAAAGGAACGTCCAAAAGTTGCCGACAACAGCCGGGCTCAACATCATTGGAAACACAATGATTGTCGTCCACAGATCGTTGCCTTTGAATTTTTTGTTGATGAGATAGGCGATAGAAAATCCGATTAGCACTTGCAACGAGATCGTCCAAAACAGGAAGTGTGCCGTTGCCTGCATCGTGTTCCAGATGTCTGGATCAGACAGGATGCGCCGATAATTATCCAGGCCTACAAATTCGACAGGCGCATTGGGCCTGTTAACACGAAAGTTCGTGAAGCTCAGCCTGATGGTCCAAATCAACGGGAAAATATTGATGGCCAACAATAATATAATAGTGGGCGCTACGAATATCCACGCAATGGCCCTGTCAGACAGGCCCTTAATTTTAGTCGCCATTAGCGGCGGCGTCGCGCTCGCAGCGCGCTCGATTGGTGAGTTGGACATGTTTAGCCCTCTAATTTTTATCTAAGAGTGTGACGGAAATTCGCTTAGGCGCGTCAAATAGGGTGATTTTCGAGAACCGAAGCGCAGCGTACGCTAAAGCATTTTCAAGCGAAGTGGATACTGGATCGCGTTAAAAAAAT
>JANPBE010000528.1:0-3130 GCA_031430295.1 Phyllobacterium sp. | reverse complement strand
CAAGCCCGCCCAGTATTGACAAGCCCGCTGCCATACGCACTTTTTCAGATGTGCCCGAAGGCTCGTTGTTATTTGCCATTTAATCCCCCGTCGAATTTAACAATCAGTAGCGCGGAATCTTCATCCGTCAAAGCCGGTCCGGCTTCGCCTTCACAAATGCCGATCCGGCAATCAGCAACCACCCCGCAATCATCAACACGCCGCCAGATGGCGCTGCAAACGGAAATAACCGGTCGCCCAAGAAAACCCGCGCAAGTAAATCTCCAGCAAATAGCAGCACGCCAACGAGCAAAACAGTTGCTGCAAGCCTCAAGATCTTGCCGCCACCGATCAAGCCAACCGCCAAAAAAACCGGCGCGTGAAACATCAGAAAATTGGCCGCAGTGCCCAAATTTGGCTCACCCGCACGGTGCGCCGCAGCCGCCGAAAGCGCCACACCCGCCGCGCCCATCAGGCCGCCGATGGCGGTAAATATCCGTTGAGTATTCATCATGCGCCCGCCTTCAACATCTCTGCCACCCTTGGCGCGAAATATGTCAAAATGCCGTCGCAGCCTGCGCGCTTAAACGCCAGAAGCGATTCCATCATCGCCTTGTCACCATCAATCCAGCCATTGGCCGCCGCTGCCATAATCATCGAATATTCACCCGATACTTGATAGGCAAATGTCGGTACATCAAAGGCGTCTTTTACCCGTGTGATGATATCGAGATAGGGCAGGCCGGGCTTGATCATCAGCATATCCGCCCCTTCCGCCAAATCCTGTTCTGCCTCGCGCAGCGCATCCGCGCTGTTGGCGGGTTCGAGATAGTAGGCTTTCTTATCGCCCTTCAAAAGCCCGCTTGTTCCCACAGCCTCGCGATAGGGGCCGTAAAAGGCGGAGGCAAACTTCGCTGCATAAGACATTATCGCCACATCTTGATGCCCAGCCGCATCGAGCGCATCGCGGATAGCACCAATGCGCCCGTCCATCATGTCCGATGGTGCAATAATGTCCGATCCGGCATCGGCCTGCAAAACTGCCGCGCGTGCCAGCACGGCCACCGTCTCATCATTGACGATGATGCCATTGCGCAAAATCCCATCATGGCCGTGGCTGGTGAAAGGGTCCAGCGCCACATCGGTGATTATGCCGATCTCCGGAACTGCTTGCTTGATGGCCCGTGTTGCACGGTTGATGAGATTATCCGGATTGAGAATTTCTGAACCCAAAATATCTTTTTGCTCGAAGGGAACATTGGGAAATGTAGCTAACGCAGGAATGCCAAGCTTTGCGGCCCGTTCAGCCTCGCGCACAGCCTCATCCACCGAAAGCCGGAACACGCCAGGCATGGCGGATATCGGCTCACGAATATTCACACCTTCAGTCAAAAAGAGCGGCCAAATCAAATCATCAACAGTGAGATGATTTTCACGCACCAAGCGCCGCGACCAATCCGCTTTGCGCATCCGGCGCAACCGTTTGCTGTTTGTGATCTGATCGACAGTGCGCGGCGCAAAATACTTAGACATTAATGGCTCCTGATATCGGGCTAATATCACGGGCAACGGGCGCGGCAAAGTGCGTTTCCCTATTGCGAATTCATAATGAGTTTTTTGCAACACCCTGAGCGTTAATCAGGCCAAAAATCAAAAAGAGCGTTCCAGCCTTTCTTGTGCATGGCGTTGCCGCTCGTCTATCATTTGCCTGCCGGATGCGCCAAGCTTGAGCTTGCGCAAGGGAGGCGCGAAGCGAAGATGGGCGGACCAGGCCAATGACCTTTACGACCAATGATGACCAGCTAAAAAAGCCGGTGCCATCACTAACGCTGTCGATTTTTGTCTGGTTCCATCGGCTTGTCGCGTGTTTTTGCGTTTATTCGGGCGTCACATATTGGATTCAGTTGATAGGCATCAATCCCGGACCGCTCGGTCGTTTTGATTTAATGCCAACTTATTGGCAAGTGGCTGCTGCCTCGCTGGCCGCGTTGTTTCCCGTAGCGGCTATTGGTCTGTGGACTGTTGTTTCTTGGGGTCCGGTTATCTGGTTCGTGGCGGCATTAGGCGAAGTGATAATGTATTTAGGCTTTCCGCAATTGTTCGGCACTCGCGATATGGTGCTCTTAGCCCATGCGTTGGTCGCTGTGCTTTATGTGGTATTTCGCATCATTCTCTATCGCGAAACCCGCGCGGCGGCGCGTTAAGGTCTTGTTACCGCTATTTGCTGATGTATTGCCGGTAACGCTCTATTAAGCGTGGTGATTAAGTCAAATTTGAACTGAATTGATTATGTTGGCCTCAACGGTGGGAACAAAACACACCGAAAAAACAGAGGCGATAAAAATGATGCAAGTAAAACGCACCACAGGCAACGAGCCTGTTCGGGACACACAAAAAGACGCCATGCGCGTTTTATATATGGAATCATTGCAACTGGTAGAGCGTCTTCATCGCCGCCTTTTGGATGTTATCAAAGACGAATTTGATCGTAACGGTCGCAGCGATATCAATGCCATTCAGGCGTTGCTTTTGTTCAATATCGGCGCTTCCGAATTGACCGCAGGCGAGTTGCGCTCCCGTGGTTATTACCTAGGCTCCAATGTTTCTTATAACTTGAAGAAACTGGTGGAACTCGAATTCATCAGCCACCAGCGCTCCCGCACAGACCGCCGTTCAGTACGCATTGCCTTGACAGAAAAAGGCCAGCAAATCGCCAACGTGGTTGCCGGTCTTTATGATCGCCACATCGGCAGCATCGAAGTTGTCGGCGGAATAAAGGCTGAAGAATTCTCAAACATGAACAAGTCACTCCAGCGCCTCGACCGCTTCTGGAACGACACAATCGCCTACCGGATGTAAAATTTTCTCCAGAAGATGGCATCCAACAAAACCCCGGCGCTCCTCCCGCCGGGGTTTTGTTGTCTAGTAATGCGATTCTATCCACGAAATTTCTTGGCTCCCAGCCTTCCCCCTTGCGGGGAAGGTGTCGCCGCGAGGCGACAGATGGGGGTGGCGCGGAAGATGCAATGTTTGTGGTTAAGCCGCTGATATTGCTATGTTTTGCTAGTGTGCTGCTGTAGTCACCACCCCCATCCGTCGGCTTTGCCGACACCTTCCCCGCAAGGGGGAAGGCTGGCTTCCGCAAATTAGT
>JANPBE010000527.1:0-1739 GCA_031430295.1 Phyllobacterium sp. | reverse complement strand
TTGTTGGTGTTGTCATCGCGGCAATTGTGCTGCTGCCGGAAGGCATCGCCTCGGTGCGGGCGGCGCTGCTTAATCGGTTGCAAAATAGCATCAATCTTGCTGTTGGATCTGCGATTGCCAGCATTGGCCTTACTATTCCGGCCGTGGTGATTGTGGCGCTGATGTCGGATCAGCCCTTGGCGCTCGGCATCAACCCCGCCAATACCGTGCTGCTGGTTTTGACGCTGTTTATGGGCACGATAACGCTGGGCACGGGCCGGACAACTGTGTTGCAAGGCGCGGTGCATTTGGTGATTTTTGCTGTGTTTTTGTTGATTGCGGCTGTTCCGTAGAGGGGCGGTGGGCCGAGTTAAGCCGCGCGGCTTTCGTAAACGAGGGGCAGTAGGAGTTTTGTCGGTAGTGCCGTTATTGCGTACGCAGCGCCGTCATTGTCACAAAATTCTACCAAAACAGTGTCGTTATCCAAAGTGTGGACGACCGTACCAACTTGACCGCGTGTCAGGTTTTCCTCTGGCGCGTCTGCCAAGAGTGCGACGACATCAAGCTCATTTATTGCAATTGTTTTAAGTTGTTCCATCACAATACCCTGCATGTTATCAAAGTTGGTCGCATATCGTTGTGCTCAATTATCCAAACTGTTGATAAGATAACAGACTTACTCTGTTTTGTAATCTTGATATTGACCACATAGCGAACGCCATATTTATCCTCGGATTGCTTAGTTGCAGGAGCAAATTCTAGATTATGTAGAATTTCGTTACGAAGCCAAACGGAATCGCGTTGCGAAATACCCAAAGCAGCGCGAAATACGCGGGCTTTATCTTTTCCCTTTGGGTGCTCCGAATTCAAGCAGTAATCACGGAGTTTTCTGATGTCGAGAACTGCATTTTTGAAATTGGGAAGTGAAATGGACATGCTAATAACCTCGGTTTGAGCACATCCCGCGCGATGTTCAGGTTTTGCGCTAAATCAAAGTTTGTGTCAATCGGTCTCTAATCGCCTAGAAAGTGTGAATACTGTTCCGTGGGTCAGTTCGCACATTGGCGGCATTCCGGCATTCCCCCTCTCAAAACACAGCAAATCGTAGCAATTACCTGAACCGCTCTTGAAATTCATTTCACGACTGAAACATTGCGCATTGCGACATTCGGTTGTGTCGCAAATGATGTATCGGGCGGCTATTTTTGGACTGCTTTGTGTGGCATTGCACCGCCACTATGCACACTAGACTTTTGCCCCCATCACCCTAGCCGGAGCCCCACATAAATGGCTGACTTTAAATCTGATATTGAAATTGCTCGCGGCGCTAAAAAGCTGCCGATTATGAAAATCGGGGCCAAGCTTGGCATTCCGGAAGAAGATTTGCTGCCTTACGGCCATGATAAGGCGAAGATTTCGGCGTCCTTCATCAAGGCGCAGCGCTCTAAGCCGGATGGCAAGCTGATCCTCGTGACGGCGATCAACCCGACGCCTGCGGGCGAGGGCAAGACGACGACGACGGTTGGTCTTGGCGACGGCTTGAACGCCATTGGCAAGAAGGCGATTGTTTGTATCCGCGAAGCATCGCTTGGGCCTAACTTCGGCGTTAAGGGCGGCGCGGCGGGCGGCGGCATGAGCCAAGTTGTGCCGATGGAAGACATGAACCTGCATTTCACAGGTGACTTCCACGCCATCACAACCGCGCATAATTTGCTGTCGGCACTGATTGATAATCACATTTACTGGGGCAATGAGCTGGG
>JANPBE010000526.1:0-2888 GCA_031430295.1 Phyllobacterium sp. | reverse complement strand
TCTAAGCTCATGACCGAGTTTATGCTGGCCGATGTCGCTGCCGCGCATGATTTTAACTATACCGCACTGCGATACTTCAACGTATCTGGCGGTGACCCGAAGGGCAGAACGGGTCAGTCAACCAATGGCGCGACGCATCTCATCAAAGTGGCTTGCGAGACCGCAGCAGGCAAACGCCGCTCCATGCAAGTTTTCGGCACAGATTACCCAACGCCTGATGGCACTTGTGTGCGGGACTATATTCACGTTTCAGATTTGGTGGAGGCGCATTATCTGGCGCTCCAGCGCCTGCGGGCAGGCGGAAAAAGCATGGTCGCCAACTGCGGCTACGGCAAGGGGTTCTCGGTTCTGGACGTTATCAACACAGTCAAGAAAGTTTCCGGTGTGGATATCGAAGTTGAGTTTACGGGCCGTCGCGCGGGCGATGCGATGACAGTGGTTGCCAATTCCGACAAGGCTCAAAGCGAGCTGGGCTGGGTTCCCAAATATAATAGTCTCGATTTTATCGTCCAGACTGCGCTGGACTGGGAAAAATCACTTGCCCGCCGGAATTTGATTTAGCCCCAAAGCGCCACTATCTGCCCTTTTGACGATTAAAATTCACGTCCACTCCGTATGCGGCCTCGCATAATTTTGATTCTTTCGCTAAACTATTCAAATTCTTGTGCGGCGCTGATTTTAATGCCCGCCTCTTTTCTTTGTGAGGAACTTCAATGAACAAGCTCGACCAGCTTAAATCCATGACCGTTGTTGTCGCGGATACCGGTGATATGGATTCGATCCGTAAGTTTCAGCCTACGGACGCAACGACGAACCCATCATTGATTTTGAAAGCAGCCGAAATGCCGGCCTATTCGGCTTTGGTCGATGAGGCTGTGACGTGGGGCAAGACTAAAAATGCACCAATCGTTGCCGTGACGCAGCGTTTGGCTGTGAATTTTGGCGCGGAATTGGCCAAGATTGTGCCGGGCCGCGTGTCCACCGAAGTCGATGCAGATCTTTCGTTCGATGTCGAATCCAACGTCATCAAGGCACGAGAAATTATCGCCGATTACCAAAGTAGAGGCATTGGCCGTGAGCGCGTTTTGATTAAGCTTGCCTCCACGTGGGAAGGCATTCGCGCGGCTGAAATTTTGCAAAAGGAAGGCATTGATTGCAATCTGACTTTGCTCTTCAGTCTTGCCCAAGCCGCCGCTTGCGGTGATGCAGGTGTGTTCCTCATCTCGCCATTTGTGGGCCGCATTTTAGATTGGCATGTCAAGAACGATGGTCGCACATTCACGGCCGAGGAAGATCCAGGCGTTATTTCAGTGCGCGGAATTTACAATTACTACCGCGCCCACAATATCAATACCGTTGTTATGGGTGCCTCGTTCCGCAGCACCGGCGAAATTGAAGCGCTGGCCGGTTGCGACCGCCTGACAATCTCGCCACAGCTTCTTGATGCGCTGCAAAAGGACGAAGGCAATTTACCACGCATTTTGGACCCTAAGACCGCCGGTAAAGATGCGCCTGCAAAACTTCACATGGATGAAAAAACATTCCGCTTCATGATGAATGAAGACGCCATGGCCACCGAAAAACTATCCGAAGGCATCCGCGTCTTCGCCAAAGACTTGCGCACCTTGCGCGCTATGGTCGCCAAACGCATGGCGTAGTTGCCTCATAGTTTTTATGAAATAGCGCCCCTGCGTTCAGTAATGATGGCAGGGGCGTTTCGTTTGACAAAGTGAAACGACCACGCTCGGATTCTACGGAGTGTGCTCATCATCTGTAAATCAATCGAAGAAGTTTGAAAAACTGGTGCTGCGAGAGAGGATTGAACTCTCGACCTCACCATTACCAATGGTGTGCTCTACCACTGAGCTACCGCAGCATTCCGGAGCGAATTGCAACAATCCACTCTAATTGCGCGGCTTTTGCCACAACAGGCCGGAATGCGCAAGCAAAAGCGTTGATGATTTTCATAAGCGATAGCTGGTCCTAAAAACCAAGCCATGCTGGCCTTTTCTTGAGGCATTGTTCACGCTAAAAGCGAGCATCATGACCGACAAAACCACCAAGCCAGTAAAAATTCCAGCGCTTCAGCATGTGAACATGCAGGAATCGCGGCAAAAGCGCTTGGCAGAGGCGTTGCGCGATAATTTGGCCAAGCGCAAAGCACAGAATCGGGCTTGGAATGCGGAAGATGAAAAGCAGGCCGCATGGCCCGTCGAGGTCAGCGAGCCTGTGGATAAATAAGAATTTGCGCCGCCAATATCCCGCCGCAAAGCGGCATTAACCGCATAATAACCCTATTCCTTGAATGCGCCGCCTGAATGGTCTATGTGACCGTTCAAAGTTCCTTTCCGGCGTTTTCGCCCCCCAATTTCGAGAGATAAACATGGATCGCATTAAAATCATCGGCGGCCAGCGGTTGAACGGTGTCATTCCCATTTCGGGCGCGAAAAACGCGGCCCTGCCTTTGATGATCGCTGCGCTGATGACGGACGATACGCTGACGCTGGAAAACGTGCCGCATTTGGCCGACGTTGAACAGCTCATCCGTATTTTGGGCAATCATGGGGTGGATTACTCCGTCAATGGTCGTCGTGGTTCGGATGGTTCGCTCTATTCGCGCACCATCCATTTCACCGCCCGCAACATTGTAACGACCACTGCGCCTTATGAGCTGGTGTCAAAGATGCGTGCGTCCTTCTGGGTTATTGGGCCATTGCTGGCCCGCATGGGCGAAGCCCGTGTATCGCTACCCGGCGGCTGCGCCATCGGCACTCGTCCTGTGGACCTGTTCATCGAAGGTCTCGCGGCTCTTGGCGCTAAGATCGATATCGAAGACGGCTATGTCGTCACCAAGGCGCCGAAGGGCGGCCTTATCGGCAATAAATATG
>JANPBE010000525.1:0-3576 GCA_031430295.1 Phyllobacterium sp. | reverse complement strand
AAATCTTTGGCATTTTCTTCCGGAATGAGTACTTTCTTGATACCGCCGCGCAAAGCCGCAAGGAGCTTTTCCTTCAGACCGCCGATTGGCAGCACCCTGCCCCGCAGCGTCACTTCGCCAGTCATTGCGATGTCCGCACGGATCGGAATGCCTGTCAGCACCGAGACAATTGCCGTTGTCATGGCAATACCGGCTGAAGGACCATCCTTCGGTGTTGCGCCTTCCGGCACGTGGACGTGGATGTCGCGCTTGTCGAACAATGGCGGTTCCAAGCCAAAATCCAATGCCCGCGAGCGGACATAGGATGCCGCCGCCGAAATGGACTCTTTCATCACATCGCGCAGATTGCCGGTAACCGTCATGCGGCCCTTGCCGGGCATCATGACGCTTTCGATGGTAAGCAATTCGCCACCTACTTCTGTCCATGCCAGACCCGTTACCACGCCGACTTGGTCCTCAGTTTCTGCCGAACCAAAGCGGTATTTATGAACGCCGAGATAATCGGAGATGTTGGCGGCCGTTACTTTGACCGATTTTTTCTTCGACTTCATAATTTCAGTCACGGCCTTGCGGGCCAGTGTCATCAATTCACGTTCAAGCGAACGCACGCCGGCTTCACGGGTGTAAAGCTGAACAATGGCCTGAAGTGCATCATCAGAAACCGAAAATTCCTTCGGCAGCAATGCGTGATCCGCAATTGCTTTTGGCAGCAAATGCCGCTTGGCGATTTCGATCTTTTCATCTTCCGTGTAACCGGCAAGGCGGATGATTTCCATACGGTCCATCAAGGCTGGCGGAATGTTCAGCGTGTTGGCAGTGGTGACGAACATCACATCCGAGAGGTTATACTCGACCTCAAGATAGTGATCCATGAAGGCGTGGTTCTGTTCCGGATCCAACACTTCAAGCAAGGCTGAAGACGGGTCACCACGGAAATCTTGGCCAAGCTTATCGATTTCATCGAGCAAGAACAGCGGGTTGCTCTTCTTGGCCTTCTTCATCGATTGGATGACCTTGCCGGGCATGGAACCGATATAAGTGCGGCGATGGCCACGAATTTCGGCCTCATCACGCACGCCGCCAAGCGCCATGCGCACATATTCGCGGCCTGTTGCCTTTGCGATAGACTTTGCAAGCGAGGTTTTACCGACGCCGGGAGGACCAACGAGACACAAGATTGGCCCCTTCAGCTTCGCCGCGCGCGCCTGCACCGCCAAATATTCGACAATGCGGTCTTTGACCTTTTCAAGCGCATAGTGATCCGCATCGAGCACGCCTTGCGCGAAGCTCAAATCAGTTTTGATTTTGGAGCGGCGCGACCATGGCAGCGACAAAATCCAATCAAGATAATTGCGCACCACTGTGGCCTCAGCTGCCATCGGGCTCATCTGACGCAACTTTTTTAGCTCGCCGTTGGCCTTATCGCGGGCTTCCTTGGTTAGCTTGGTCTTCTTGATACGGTCTTCCAGCTCAGCGGCCTCGTCGCGGCCATCTTCGCCGTCGCCAAGTTCCTTCTGGATCGCCTTCATTTGTTCATTGAGGTAATACTCGCGCTGGGTCTTTTCCATCTGGCGCTTGACGCGCGAGCGGATCCGCTTTTCAACTTGGAGTACGGAAATTTCCGACTCCATGAAGCCCATAGCCTTTTCAAGCCGTGCTTTGACGCTGAGCGTGGCAAGCATTTCCTGCTTCTCGGAAATCTTGATTGCCAGATGCGAGGCAACTGTATCGGCGAGCTTGGAATAGTCTTCGATTTGGCCGGTAGCGGCCACGACTTCAGGAGAGACTTTTTTGTTGAGCTTCACGTAGCTTTCAAAGTCCGTTACCACGGAGCGGGCAAGCGCCTCAATTTCAACTTTGTCTTCTGACGGTTCGGCGAGAACCTTAACGTTGGCCTCATGGAAGGCACCACGATCTGTGAAATCCGTAATTTCGGCACGAACGACGCCTTCGACCAACACTTTTACGGTGCCATCTGGAAGTTTCAATAGTTGCAGCACGTTGGCCAACGTGCCGACGCGATAAATCGCGTCCACACTTGGATCATCGTCAGTGGCGTTCAATTGGGTCACAAGCAAAATCTGCTTGTCGGCATTCATTACATCTTCGAGCGCCTTGATGGACTTTTCACGACCAACAAACAGCGGCACGATCATATTCGGGAAGACAACAATATCGCGCAATGGCAGAACTGCATGAAGCCCGTTCTCACCTTTGCCTAAAGTCTTCTTGTCACTTGTCATAGCATTACCTTTCTTCGGTATTTACCGAACGAACTCTTATCTCGCCGCCGCATCGGGCCGGTGGATCAAGTTCACAAACTGTATCTGGCGTGACACGCGCGCCACTTCAAGCCACCTAACGAACAATACGCATCAGAACTATAAAGTAATTTGAGAACCGCAATGTAGTTTTGGAATCATAAAGCAATTTGAGCCACTTACAGAGAGGTTGCAAGGAAAAGCGTCCAAAATGCGAAAAGCGCAGCCTTGAATGCGAAAAGCGCAGCCTTGAGCCGCGCTTTTCACCAATTTTATCAACGCCTGTGCACGCCTTACGCGCTCACTGAAGCCTTTTCGTCTTTGCGTTCTGCATAGATATAAAGCGGACGGGCATTGCCGTTCACCACTTCATCCGAGATGACCACCTCTGAAACGCCTTCCAGCGTGGGCAGGTCGAACATCGTGTCCAGCAGGATATTTTCCATGATGGAGCGCAGCCCGCGCGCGCCAGTCTTGCGTTCAATGGCACGCTTGGCGATAGCGGATAGAGCCGTCTCGTGGAATGTGAGGTCCACATTTTCCATTTCAAACAAGCGCTGATACTGCTTTACCAAAGCGTTCTTCGGCTCAACAAGGATGGTGATTAGCGCAGGTTCGTCCAAATCTTCCAGAGTCGCCAAAATTGGCAAACGACCGACAAATTCTGGAATGAGGCCAAAGCGCAGCAAATCTTCCGGCTCTACCATACGGAACAGTTCGCCCGTCTTGCGATCCTCCGGTGAGGCCACATTGGCAGCAAAGCCTATTGAGGTTTTGCGGCCACGCTCAGATATGATGCGATCCAGACCCGCAAACGCGCCACCGCAGATGAACAGAATATTTGAGGTATCAACCTGCAAAAATTCCTGCTGCGGGTGCTTGCGGCCACCTTGCGGCGGTACGGAAGCAACTGTGCCTTCCATGATCTTCAGCAATGCCTGCTGCACGCCCTCGCCCGAAACGTCGCGGGTACTGGATGGATTGTCTGACTTGCGGGAAATCTTGTCGATTTCATCGATATAGACGATGCCACGTTGAGCCCGCTCAACATTGTAGTCGGCGGCCTGCAACAATTTCAAAATGATGTTTTCAACGTCTTCACCAACATAACCGGCTTCGGTTAGTGTTGTGGCATCGGACATTGTGAACGGCACATCGATGATGCGGGCAAGGGTTTGAGCCAGCAGCGTTTTTCCGCAACCAGTTGGCCCGATGAGCATATTATTGGACTTGGCCAACTCGACATCATTGTTCTTGGTGGCATGTGCGAGGCGCTTGTAGTGGTTATGCACGGCTACCGACAGCACCTTTTTGG
>JANPBE010000524.1:0-2862 GCA_031430295.1 Phyllobacterium sp. | reverse complement strand
GAAGTTGCCGACCTGTTCTCCAAGCGCGCTAAGCTGGTGCAGGATTATGACGGTGCGCGCCTTGGCCGCTTTGCCCGCTATTGGTTCGGGCTGCTCCTTGCCACTGAACATCCACTCGGCCTCGGGCCGCTGGTATTTGCAGGCATGTTCGGTGAGGATACACATAATATTTGGCTAAAAGCAGCGCTGGACTATTCTTGGCTTGGCTTCATCGCCTATGTCACAATGTCTATTTTGACGATTGCGATGGGCGCACGGATGCTATTCCGTGACCGGCCATGGCAACCATTTCTCATTTGCGCCTATGCGACTTACCTCGCTCATGTAGTAATCGGCAATATTATCAGTACCGATCACTGGCGGCATTTTTACATGCTGGTCGGCATTATCTGGGGCTGTCAGGGGTTGGAACATCGTCATAACCTCAAGAACCTGCCCTTGCTGCAAGATGTTACTCATCTGCATTAGCGTTATCGGAGCAAAATATGGCGAAGCATACGGTTTATTTTTTCGCCCATTGACGTGCATCGTTATACTTCTTATGTATCGATAACGATGCAAATAAGGAAAATTTGAATGACAATCTCATCTGTGCAAATTCGCATGGCGCGTGCTGCCTTGGGTTGGGGTGTGAGGGATCTTGCAGCTCACGCCAGTCTTTCCACGGAAACCATCACAAGGGCGGAGCAGTCCAGCTCAGAAATAACCGAAAAAACTTGGGGGGCGTTGCAGCGCGCATTAGAAGAAGCTGGCATTGAGTTTTTAACAAACACTAATTCTGTCACACATCACAACGACGTTGGACTTGCTGCAATTTGCGCAGACCCAAGTATGCCGCTCGGTATTCGCCGCACATATCCACGTTATGACGCTAGTTTTGATCTTAAAAGCAACGCCACTAAACAGTAATGCGATGACCATAACAATATTTGCAATTTTTAGTATAATCCCTATCATGGAAAAGAGGAATGCTCCGCATGCGTGATGAGATGGATAAAAATAATAGTTTTCGTCTAAAAATAGAATATTTAACAAGATATTTCCAAACGGTTGCGGGGTTATTCACAGCAGTTAGCGCTTTTTTAGTTGCACTATTCGGACTTTGGACATTGATATCTCCGGCGAGAATTGATTGTAATCATGGCTACAAAAATTTATCTATCAAGGAGCAGGAAAAATGCGACTTAGAATTAGAGCCTTAGTAATCTTCGTTGGAATTTACTCAGGATTGTTAACCGCCTCGTCTTTCGCAGCCAACTGTGTAGACGACCTAAAGGTCGAGCAAGGTGCGATAGGAAAAATTGTTGGTTGTCTAAAAGAAGTTGATTCAGAGAATCGAAAACTTCAAAGTAGAATATCGGAATTGGAGAAGTTAATTCCGCAACGCGGTAACGATGTAATATATGTCGGGAGGGTGACAAACGGTACGGTACAATTCATGATGCCTCCAAATACCAACGCGTCTGTGCTTGCATTTTCTAGCACTTTGCAAAGAGACGGGCAGCATACTGATACGATTTCTCTCAATGTCGTATCTACAAATAATGCGACTAATGCGGTAGCTGGTAATTCGACCCGCACAGTTATCAAGACCGGTAGCAGCGGCCATTATTGGGGCTATAGTACATTACTGCCCATTGTTGCAGATATTTCAAATCCGAGAGAGGTACCTGAAACCTTTCAGGCAACTCTTTCTGGGGACGTCAGCGCCGGTGCAGACCATGTAATTTTAGTTTTTAGAAAATAGTGTTTAGAACTCCTTGCTGTCACTGCGGCCAAATAAATATCATTCGATGATGGCTAAGCCGTTGCATCAATCAAAACTTAAGCAAGAATTTCGATAGTCACTATAACAACTATTACGTGAACTAAATATTCCAAATAGCCTGCTAGTTTTAGACGGAACCTGAATGGGATGTCTAATGCAGCGCTTACTTCGATTACTCCACCGTCAATTTTCCCAGCTTTTTCGCGGAAGTGACGCCTATATTTCTGTCGCGCAAAAGCGCTTCTTTCCACCGATGTTCGTGGGCCTGTTCGCGGCGCTGGTTTATTTAAGTGCTACAGCTTGGCTGCGTTATCAGGCGCTGGCAACATATTCCAGTGACCATAACGAACCAGCGTTGATGCAGATGGTAGCAGATCTGGAGGTCGTGAAGTTTGCCATAGCGGCGGCGGCTTTGCTGGTCATACTCATTGCCTACACATTGATAACGGAGCGGCGCGCGGCGGCATTGCTTGCCTATTCGCAGGCCACGCAGCAAGCGCTGCAGGTACAAGCCGATAAGATGGCAGTGCTCGCGAAAAAAGCCCGCAAGGCGAGTGAGGCGAAGTCTGATTTTCTGGCCATGATGAGCCATGATCTGCGCACGCCAATGAATGAGATTATTGGCTATAGCGAGATACTTTCAGAGACCAGTCTTAGCGTTGAGCAACGAACATGCTCATCTGCCATTGCGCTGGCCTGTGACAACATGTTGGGGCTTATCAACGATATTCTCGATTTGACGAAGCTGGAAACCGGCAAAATGGAACTGCGCAAAGTGGACTATGCGCCGCTTGATCTATTGGAGACAGTGACGAAGGTTATCCGCGTTATCGCCGAGAAGAATGACAATAAAATCTCCATCTTTGCCGACATGAATTTTGTTGGCGGGCTGCACGGTGATTTTGATCGGTTGAATCAGGTGCTCCTGAATCTGGCGGGCAATGCGGCAAAGTTTACGCGCGGCGGTGAGGTCACATTGAAGGTTACTCAGGGTATCACGGGCAATGCGGTGCGTTTTACCGTTAGCGATACCGGAAACGGCATCTCTGAAGAGATGAAAACAAGGCTGTTTCAGCCATTCGAACAAGACGACG
>JANPBE010000523.1:0-2607 GCA_031430295.1 Phyllobacterium sp. | reverse complement strand
CAAGGCGATGATAATCCAGCTTTCTAGCGCGGCAACAAAGGCACGAACATCCTCGCGGCGGCGCTTCAAATCCAGCATCACATAGGCCACGCGCTGGCCGGGACCATGATAAGTATATTGGCCGCCGCGCCCCGCATCATAGATGGGGAAGCGGCTTGCATCTTTTAGATCAGCGGGGTTGGTGCTGGTGCCTGCGGTATAGAGCGGCGGGTGTTCGACCAGCCAGACAAGCTCGCCCGCTGTGCCCGCGCGGATTGCGTCTGCCCGCGCTTCCATGAACGCGAGCGCGTCAGGGTAGGGCGTGAGGCCCTGCGCGACCAGCCATTCGACAGGGCGGCTGTCTGTAGTAGGGTGGAAATGCCCGCCGATGTTTTGCCGGTCTGGTTTTATCGTTTCTGACATTGGATTTCTATGAACCGGATTGATTGTTGCGTCCAGTATATGGGCATTAGCGCTTTATTTCACAATCTCACTAATCTGGCCGTTTATGGGCTTGTGAATATAAAGTCGATTTGCTAGAGGCGGCGTGCTGGATTTACCACCAGCATTTGTTGTGTGCGGTCATGGCGGAATTGGTAGACGCGCAGCGTTGAGGTCGCTGTGGGGCAACTCGTGGAAGTTCGAGTCTTCTTGACCGCACCAACTACTCTTTTCAAAACATAATTCATTGATTCAACTTTTCGTGCCAAGGCGCGGAACGGATTGATTTATTTCTTTGCAGGCGGACGTTTTTCGGTTTAAGCCGGAATATCCCTGCCACTCTTTCGGGAGCGCTATTGTGACCGAATCTTTAACTGAAAATCACAACGACGACGATCTTGACACAGTGTCAGAGATCTATGACGACGAAGGTGTCGTGCGTTCCGCTTATCTTGCGCATATTGGCGCGGCGATTGCGGACAGGGATGTTCTGACGCTAACGCAAGATGTTGGTGAGCTTCACGAATCTGAATTGGCGGATTTGCTAGAGGCGCTGCAATCCGAGCAGCGGCAAGCCTTGGTTCGTCTGCTGGGCAAAGAGTTTGACTTTGGTGCCCTGACCGAAGTTGACGAGGCGATCCGTCTTGAGATTGTTGACAGCGTTCCCAATGAAGATTTGGCGGCTGCGGTTCAAGAGATGGATTCGGATGATGCCGTTTACATACTTGAGGATATGGAGCGCGAAGACCAAGACGAGATTCTGGCGCGCCTGCCACATGAAGAGCGGATGCTGCTGCAACGCTCGCTGAACTATCCGGAAGAATCCGCCGGTCGCCGTATGCAGACTGAGTTTGTGGCGGTTCCGGCGTTTTGGACTGTCGGGCAGACGATTGATTATCTGCGTGATGAGACCGATTTGCCGGATCGTTTCGCGCAAATTTACGTGGTTGATCCGCTATTCAAGCTTGCCGGTGCGGTGGACCTTGACCAGATTTTGCGCACCAAACGATCAGTCAAAATCGAAGATATTCTACATGAAACACGCCATGCGCTTCCGGCCACCATGGATCAGGAAGAAGCCGCGCAGATTATGCAGCAATATGAGCTGCTTTCCGCTGCCGTTGTGGATGAAAACGAACGCCTTGTCGGTGTTCTGACCTTTGATGACGTGGTCGATGTTATTCAGGAAGAGCATGAAGAAGACATCATGCGCCTTGCCGGTGTGGGCGATGAAGAACTGTCGGATAATGTCTATGAAACCGCGAAGTCGCGCTGGCCGTGGCTGATTGCTAATGCGTTTACGGCATTTCTTGCCTCCAGTGTTATCGGGCTTTTTGGCGGGACCATTCAGCAGATGGTGGCGCTGGCGGTGCTGATGCCGATTGTCGCCTCGATGGGCGGCAATGCGGGCACACAAACCATGACGGTTACTGTGCGTGCCTTGGCAACCAAGGATTTGGATATTTACAATGCCTTCCGCGTGGTTCGACGCGAAGTGATGGTCGGGCTGGCAAATGGTCTGTTATTTGCCGTTCTGATTGGCGTGGTGGCTTCACTGTCGTTCGGCGATTGGAATCTGGGATTAGTAATGGGATTGGCGCTGATTGTGAATCTTACGACGGCGGCGCTTGCGGGCATCACTATCCCTTTGATATTAGACCGCTTCGGCGCGGACCCGGCGCTTGGAGCCGGTGTTTTTGTTACCATGTGTACCGATTGTGTGGGGTTCTTTTCCTTCCTCGGGTTCGCCACATGGTGGTTTCACCTTTGAAATAAACCTTGCTCTGATTTAACTGTGTTTTAGCGCTGTGATTGACTTTTACGTAAATACGGGCGCATGACATACTGTTATGAAAGCGTAGCGTTACGTATTGAGAGTCCATGATTTGATCCGCGAATATTACACCATCACTGAGCTGACCCGCGAGTTCGAGATTTCGACGCGCACGATACGCTTTTATGAGGACGAGGGGCTGATACGCCCTCTGCGCCGTGGTCGCACGCGCCTGTTTCGCCCGTCAGATCGCCATTTGCTCAAGCAGATTTTGCGTGGCAAGCGGCTTGGGTTCTCCATCGCTGAGATCAGCGAAATTGTGAATATGTATAAGGAGCAGCCGGGCGAATCTGGTCAGCTACGCCTTATGATGGCCCGCGTGGAAGAAAAGCGCGCGTCCCTGCGTCAAAAAC
>JANPBE010000522.1:0-4890 GCA_031430295.1 Phyllobacterium sp. | reverse complement strand
TATGCCGCAGTTGACCACTTCGCTCTTGCAGAAGTACGGCGATAAGTGGACGCACTCGCTGGCCATAAATGACCTCTACTTCGACTTCATGGGCCCATCGCTTGCCGCTGCCGGCAAGAAGGGCACAGATGCGCCGATTAACGTTTCCGCCGGTGACGGTTCGGAGTCCGCCTATCAGCGTATTCGTTCAGCACAATTCCAGACAGTGACAGTGGCCGAGCCACTCAACCTGCAAGGCTGGCAGTTGGTGGACGAACTTAACCGTGGCATGGCCGGTGAAAAATGGTCTGGCTACTTGTCGCCGCTCCATGTTGTGACTTCGGCAAACGTTGAATTTGACGGCGGCCCGAACAACAGCTTCGATCCGGGCAATGGATACCGCGACGAATACAAAAAAATCTGGGGCAAATAAGAATTTGGTTTGGTGGTCAACTAGCGGCGTCCTGCTGTGCGTCGGTGCTCACGTACTTAAGTACGCTCCGCTCCGGTGCTCGCAGGCCACCACTATTTGTCTCACCAAACGAAATTCTTTGCATCGCATTGAATTATTTACATAATTTCCGGCGGCTTTGCGTCGCCGGAGACGCAACTCTATTGTCGAAAGCCCAGCTATGATTGTCCGTTATGCACTGTTTGAAGGCACTATTCATGAAGGTCGCGAGGCGGAGTTTCGCCGGTTTGTGAAGGAACGTCTTGTGCCGCTATGGACACAGTTTCCTGGCGCTACTGAAGTGCGTGTGATGGATGGTTTGGAGCGCGATGAAGGAGCACCAGTTTACGCGATTGCCCTATCAATCAGTTATCCGGACTTGGCTGCTGTGGCCGAGGCGTTGAGAGCGCCGGTGCGCTTTGAAAGCCGCGAAGTTACTGGCGAACTTTTGAAAATGTTCACAGGCAAGGTACATCACCATATTTTCAGCTCAAACGAATATCCGGTTACCTCGTAATTATAAGACCTCAAACCCATATATCAAACTGGATTGATGCGGTATTATCCGCCAAACAGGTTTGATTTCGTGACACAAATTTCCTTCGATAACAGCTATCATCGTGAGCTTGAGGGCTTGTATCTTGGCGTTGCCCCGACGCGCGTTTCGGCGCCTCAGATGATTAAATTTAATGACCGTTTGGCAGCTGAACTTGGTCTGGATGGGGGCGCATTAAAGGACAATGCCGCGCTGTTTTCTGGCAATGATCTGGCGCAAGGCTCGCAGCCGCTGGCGATGGCTTACGCGGGGCATCAGTTCGGCAATTTTGTACCGCAGCTTGGCGATGGTCGGGCAATACTTCTCGGCGAAGTGATTGATAATAAAGGAAAACGTCTCGATATCCAGCTGAAAGGCGCGGGCCCGACGCCTTTTTCGCGGCGGGGCGATGGACGTGCGGCGCTGGGGCCTGTGTTGCGGGAATATCTGGTTTCGGAGGCCATGTATGCGCTTGGAATCCCCGCCACGCGGGCGCTGGCTGCGGTACTGAGCGGGGATATGGTTTATCGCCAGCCGCCGTCGCCGGCGGCCGTGTTCACCCGTGTCGCGGCCAGCCATATTCGGGTGGGAACCTTCCAGTTTTTCGCCGCGAGGGGCGATATAGGCTCACTGAAGCGCTTGGCTGATTATGTGATTGAGCGGCACTATCCATCGTCAAAACTAGCAAGGAAGCCCTATTTGGCCCTGTTTGAGGCTATTTTGGAGGCGCAGGCCAGCCTCATTGCCAAATGGATGTCAGTCGGTTTTATCCATGGTGTGATGAATACGGATAATATGGCGGTTAGTGGTGAAACGATAGATTTTGGGCCATGTGCTTTTATGGATTCATACGATCCGGCCAAGGTTTTTTCCTCGATAGATGAGCATGGGCGCTATGCGTTTTCCAACCAACCCCTTGTTGCGCAATGGAATTTAGCGCGGCTGGCGGAGACTTTATTACCAATGATTGATGAGGATGCAGAAGTTGCGGTTGGGCTTGTGACGCCTCTTTTGGAGAGCTTTTCGGGACGGTTTGAGACCTATTGGCTTCAGGCATTTCGCGCCAAAATAGGACTTTCAAGCGCGAAGAACGGCGACAAAGAATTGATAGATAAGCTGTTGAATTTGATGCATAAAAATGCGGTTGATTTCACAATTGGCTTCCGCGCCTTGAGTGAAGGCGGGGTGGAAGCGCGGGCGCTGTTTATTGACCATCAGGCGTTTGATGCGTGGCAAGAAGAATGGTTGGCGCGGCTGGCGTTAGAGTCAAATTCTGTACAGGAGCGTGCGGAAATTATGCGGCTTGCAAACCCTGTTCTCATCCCGCGAAATCACCGGATTGAAGAGGCTATTGCCGCAGCGATACTCGGAAATTACGAACCATTTCATAGACTTAGCGCGGCATTGGAGCGACCATTTGACGATTTGGCTGAGTTTGCGGACTATCAAAAACCGCCGCTTACGGGCGAGCTGGTTACCCAAACATATTGCGGCACGTGAGTCCCTCTTGTGGCCAAGCCTCACAATGGCTAAATGCCTATAAACTTTGAAGGATTTATCATGATTGCGCTGTTTTCTACCATCGACTACGCCCTTAATCTTTATGTGTGGGTGATCATCGCTTCGGCTATTTTTTCGTGGCTCTATGCGTTCAATATTATTAACACACGCAATCCTGTGGTCGCGTCTATTGGCAATGTCTTGCATCAGGTAACTGAGCCTGTACTCGCGCCAATCCGCCGTTTTATGCCTGATTTGGGCGGGGTGGATATCTCACCAATCGTTGTTTTTGTTATCATTTATTTCATTCGTCAACTGATTTGGACTTCGATTATTCCGGCGCTGGTTTGACCCCATATCGGATTGACGAGGGTGGTCTCACCCTATTTATACGCTTGACGCCAAAGGGTGGACGCGATGCGCTGGACGGCGTTGAACAAGGCGCGGACGGCAAGGTTTGGCTGAAAGCGCGGGTGCGGGCAGTGCCGGAAGACGGCAAGGCGAACGCCGCGCTGGCGGCGCTTTTGGCAACGAGCTTTGGTGTTTCTAAAAGTGCAGTCAGCGTCACTAGCGGGCAGACGGCGCGTAATAAGCAAGTGGAAATCAAAGGTGATTCAAATGCTTTGATTGCTACGTTTGAGGGTCTGATTCTGCCATCAAAATAGCGCCCAGAAAGCGCGCGCCGCGCACCCAGACTGCGTGCGCAAAACGCCCAGACACAATACGCCGCGCGCCCGAAAACCGCCCGAAAGTCATACGGCAACCGCTCGGAGTGCGAACGAGGTCTGAACAAGCGTAGTTTGCCTATGCGGGAAACTTAGGCTCCCCGCATTTACGAATATTAGGCCAGTTTCTTAATATTAGGCTTTGTCTTTCTTGGCGCGCTCGATGGCTTCCAAAATCATTTTCTTAGCTTCAGCGGCGGTATCCCAGCGAATAACCTTCACCCATTTGCCGGGTTCCAAATCCTTGTAGTGTTCAAAGAAATGCTGAATCTGGTCGCGGGTGATTTGCGGCAGGTCTGTCACCTCATGGACGTTTTCATAACGGCGGGTCATTTTTGGCGAGGGCACAGCGATCAGCTTTTCATCGCCGCCGGCTTCGTCTTCCATCACCAGCACGCCAACGACGCGGCATGAGATTACTGCGCCCGGCATAATGGCGCGGGTGTTGCAAACGACCACGTCTATCGGGTCGCCATCAAGAGAGAGCGTGTGCGGAATGAAGCCGTAATTGCCCGGATAGCGCATGGGCGTATAGAGAAAGCGATCCACGAATAGAGCGCCGGAGGCCTTGTCCATTTCATATTTAATCGGCTCGCCGCCGACCGGAACTTCGATGATTACGTTGATGTCTTCCGGTGGATTTTTGCCGATGGCAATTGCTTCGATACGCATAAGGCGCTCCTAAAATAATGATAAGGTGCATCCGGCATAATGGAGCCGATTATTGTATGCAATAGAAGATGTCGGTCAGTTCCAAGCAAATGCGATTTTGCGCAAATGGCGGCCTTCGAAGGTTTCGGTGCCTTCGGCAATGTCTTTGCCGCCGATGGCCTCGTAAAAGCCCATGGCGCGGCTGTTATCTTCGAGTGCCCAGACCACTAGCCCGTTGAGGCCAAAGTCTTTCAGGCGGGCGTGAGCTGCGCTGAACAAGCGGTTGCCAAAGCCGAGGCCTTGATATTCGGGGCGCAGATAGAGTTCGTAAATTTCGCCCTGCTGCTCAAGCGCACGCGTGCGGTTGCGGCCGAGCGTGGCATAGCCGGCAATTTTGCCGCCAATATTGGCCACGAGCACAGAATTGGACGCATTGAGCGCTTTTTCCCACCATTGCGGGCCACGCCGCGCGATCATGGAGGTGAGCGTTTTATGGGGGATGATACCGCGATAGCTATTATCCCACGCGGCCTCATGAATGGAGGCGATGGCGCTGGCATCGAAAGGGGCGGCCGGGCGAATATCAAAAGCTAATTTAGTCATTATTTGTTAACCATAAGCTGTGCTTTGAGATTCGCGCAAGCGCAATGCATGATTTATTTTTGAAAAAGAATCTCATTTTGGCACAGGCAAGATAAAAGTGTTTTTGAGCACGCCCTTGATAGGCGGCGTCAAGTGCTTACCTCTGTGAAATCAGCATTTTGAAGGGACAATTTCATGAGCGCGACAATCACCCACCCGATTTCGGCCAAATGGCCAAGCCAGCATCCGGACCAGATACAGCTTTATTCATTACCCACGCCTAATGGCGTGAAAGTGTCTATCGCGCTTGAAGAGCTTGGGCTGCCTTATGAGCCGCATCTGGTTTCTTTCGGCACGAATGACCAAATGACACCGGAGTTTTTATCGCTTAATCCGAATAATAAGATTCCAGCGATTATCGACCCCGATGGTCCGGATGGAAAGCCGCTGGCGCTGTTCGAGTCCGG
>JANPBE010000521.1:0-3608 GCA_031430295.1 Phyllobacterium sp. | reverse complement strand
ATAAGGCTTGGCGGAATACGGATCGCGCAGGATGCGCACGCCCATGCGGTCCACCACGAGATAGCCGCGCTGGAAGTTGCCGAATGCAATTGGCGTTGCCGCCGCCGCGATGTCCGGCATGTCTTCCGCCTCAACGAGCGGGAAGCCCATGAAGGTGGCTTGTGCACCCGCCGTTGCCGGAGGGGTCCAGAGATAGTTACCCTGCGAATCCTTCAGTTTGCGCACGACAGCTTGCGTTTTGCGGTTCATCACCCAGTTGCCATTTTGGCGATATCCGGCTTTGAGCGAATAGATGGTGTCGATCAGAATGTCTGACGGATTGGACGCTGGCAGTGCGCCGGAAACGCCTGTTGCGGTATAGCCAATATTGCCCCAAGACCATGAGCTTTCCGCGACTTGCGTATAATTCAAGAAGCCGCGCGGCTTGTTGACGCCATCGCCGTTGATAAATGCCGCACCCTCTTGCTCGGCAAATACCGCCTCCACTTCCGCCGTAATCCACTCATCCATGTTAACTGCCGCATCATCCAGCAAGGATGTTGTCGCAGCTGGCATGGCATAGAGTTCCATTGCGGGGAATTGCAGTTCGGCCAGCGTTGGCGTCGTGCTTTGCGTGCGCGCTCCGGTTTCCGCCGTCCATCCGGCAGAGAAGCCAGCGGTGGCGAACGGTTTGCGCAAGACAGCTACCGACATTTCGCGCACCGTGGAAATGGCGCGGATGGGCGATAACTGCGAGAGGCGCTTGCCGATGACACGTTCGATTTCAGTCGGCACTAAATAGCCGCCGTCAGCAGACGAACCAACTGACATGGCCTTGGCTTCCAGCTGGTTCATCGCCCGCTCATCGCCGCGCCGCACATAACTTTCAAATGCTGCTTTATGTTCAGTGTCGATAGGAGCAGCGCGATCCCGTACAAGCGGCGGGCGGGCATTTTTCAATTGCATCTGGTCCATGGCGCGCGAGATGCGGTCCACTTTTTCAGAGGTAATCACATCCGCCGACATGCGCTTTTCGATTTGGCCAAGGCGCTCGTCGTTGGCATCCTTGAAGGCGTCGAACGCGCCCATAAATTCATCGAATGCGCCCGCCACGTCGTCATTAAGCGCCTTCATTTCGGGCGCGGTTTGCTGGTCTACATTAAGCATGGGTATTTCCTTCTTGGTTCATTTTGGCAGTGGCAACACGAAGGCGCCGCTCCAGTTTTGATGCTTGAGTTGGTGCGGCATCCCGCTCGCGTTTTACTGTGGCAAAGCCACGGGCGATGACGCCGCGTGCTTCACCGCGAGACAGCCCGGCATCCCGCCTGAGCCAGATTTCAAATTCGCGGATGGTGGGAAAAGGCAGGACTTGTGCCTTAACCTGCGCCACCCGCGCCGATGGCAACATGGGAAATGTCACGATGGATATTTCCCATAAATCAGCCTCCAGAATGTGGCGAACGCGGCTGCCCGTATCTTTGCGGGCCTTCACGGTACGAAAACCAATGGACAAGCCGTCCAGCGCTTTGTTGCGCATCAGGTCCAAAACCTCGCGTGAGCGTTTCACGCCAAGGCTCAGTTTTCCTTTAACAAATAGCCCGCGTGCATCTTCACGAATTTCCAGCCAATGACCAATTGGCTCTGCCGGATCATGCTGAAACAACATGCGAATGCCCGCAAGGCCCCGCTCTAAAAGTGATTTGGCGAACGCGCCTTTGACCACGCTGTCTTGCGCCAAATCCGTCACGCCGAAAAGACTTGCGTAGCCTGAGAATGTACCGTCCTCAGTCACGGTGCCGATTTTTATATCTGCAAATTTACATTCCGGATTTTGCTTTGATTCTACCGCGTTACCGCCCATTTTTATCACTCCGCTCACTCAGTTGAGCCGGTCCGGCGCTAAGCTGGCCGGCGATGCGCGACATCACTCCAAGGCCCCACCAGGCACAAAGACTTGCCGCTGCGGAACCAGTTAGCATCATCTCAAACGTGCCAATCCTGTCCAAAAGGTCAAAATAGGCCGCCAATTTTAGTCCTGCCATGCCGCCAAAAACCATGCCGCTGGCCATGCCGACAGTGAAGCGGAGTGCCGCCTCGCGCCGCGATGCGGGCAGCATAAACGCGATGGAAATGGCAGAACCCGCCGTGGCACCAGCGGCTTTGGCAATCCACAAAGCTATTCCTTCCGGTACACCGCTCACGAAGCACCTCCGCCATTTTGCAGCGGCGCATAGCCGACCGCCTCGCGCTTTTCGTTTTCGGTAAGGAACGCGGCATTGCCAATGCGGGTCCACAGCATCTCGCGGTCTGCGGCCAGCGCATCCACCTGGTCTGGATCAGCGATGAGTTTCAGTCCAGCGCCAAACAGCGGGCCGAGCCAGCCGCCCAACACATCCGCCAGGCGGTTTGCCAGTGGCAAAACAGTGAGCCTAAAGAAGGCGCGATTGGCCTCCTTATAGTTGGCGTAAGTGGCATCGCCCGGCAGGCCGATCATCAGCGGCGGCACCCCGAACGCCAGCGCAATGTCGCGCGCGGCGGCGTTTTTGGCCTCGAAGAAATCCATATCCTTGGGCGTGAGGCCCATTGGCTTCCAGTCCAGCCCGCCTTCCAAGAGCAAGGGACGGCCCGCCTGCCGTGCGCCCTGATAGCCTTCTTGCAGTTCGATCTTCAGGCGTTCAAACTGGTCGACGCTCATATTAGCGCCGCTTTTGGGCGCATAGACCAGTGCGCCGGAAGGCCGCGCCGAATTATCAATCAGTGCCTTGTTCCAGTCACTCGCGCCATTGTGGATGTCAATCGCCATTGCCGCTGCCTCCAGCGGGGCAAAGCCATAGACATCATCAAGCGGATGATATTGATAGATGTGGCAGGCAGCGGCAGGCGTATCGCCATCGGCTTCCAAGGCCACCACGCGTCGCGCGTTGCCCGTCTTCCATTGCAGCGCGACAGGCCAGCCGGTCGCATCAGTCTCAATCGTCACACGGTCGGGGCGCAGCAGGTGCAGTTCCCGGCGGGTCTCAGTCCCCGCCTGCTCCACATAGGCATTGCCGGTGAGCAGCAGATTGGTGGTTAGCGCCTCTATGAATGTGCGCCGGTCTTGTCGCGGGTTGGGGTTGCTCAAAAGATCCAGCAGCGGGTGCGCCGCCACATCCTCGCCGCCATCTGTCAACGCCCACGGCACATCCGCCACCGCTTCCGCCACCAGTCGCACGGCACGATAGGCGACAGGGTTTTTCAAATAGCTCTCGCGGATAAGCGCCGTCTGCTCGCGCCGCGTCCAGCGCGCCGCGCCTTGGGTTTCCATTTGTATGAAGCCATAGCCGCTTTGGGCCTTGGTTTCGGGCAAAGCTGTGCGTTCCGCCCGGCGGGGCGGTTTTAGCCAATTTAGGTTCATGGGGGTTCCTGACTATAGATTGCGCACGCGCGGGGCGGCGCTTGCGTTCAGCATTAATTCATTGATCGCCCAGACCAGCGCATCCACCCTATCGGGCGATTTACCGCCGGAGAGGCCATCGCGGCCGAAGTTGCACATTTCATCTTCCAGCGCCGGAAAGTGTCCGGCATGGCAAACGCGGCCTTGGCTATAGAGCGCAGCGACGGGCTCCGCCCGCAGCCATTTGCCCCGTGAG
>JANPBE010000520.1:0-3336 GCA_031430295.1 Phyllobacterium sp. | reverse complement strand
TGGAAAAATAGGTTTTTCCGAAACTAGATCCCTAGCAAGAAGCATGGCGGATAAAGTTCGATCAGATTACGGTATAACTGGCGATGTGACATTTTCGGGGTTGCGAGTGACGGGATCGCGCACAGGAAACGAATTAATCGGAAGTGTAACATTCAAAGGGCAATGAAAATGGAAAATAACACATCTAACTCTAGCCAATCAAAATCAAAAATGATTAGATATAAGTTACTACTAAATATAGTTTATATTTTCTTTCGCAAAATAGATAGATTCATTTTCATTTTATTAGGACTAGGATTTGATGAGGCTTTTTGTGTATACGCGCTGGAATATAGGTTTAACATGAGTGACAAAAATGCAAAATTAATAGTTGGAAGACTACTTGGATCACCATTTGTTATAGATAAATTAGCGGGCATAGATCTAAAATTTTAGACCATTACCAAGATATTTCAATCGGGTTTTGGGGGGGGCTACGTGGCTCCACTTTCCCCATAGCATTCCCCTCCATTTCCCTCTATCACGCCCTCATGAAGAGCGCGGTCCGATCCCGCCTCGTTTTCAGGAAGACTATCACCATGGCACAAAAGAAATCCGCAGCTAAAGGCCCGTCGCAGCGCATGTTGCGTGTGGGCGAAATGGTGCGCCATGCGCTGATTGAGCAGTTGCAGCGCAACCAGATTGCGGACCCGATTTTGGAAGTGACTGTCATGTCGGTCACGCAGGTTACCATGTCGCCGGACCTTGGCGTTGCCACTGCCTACATCCAGCCGCTTGGCGTTGCTGATCCGCAGCCGGTTATTGATGCACTGAACCGTCACTCTAAGTTCATTCGCGGCACGATGGGTCCGGCGTTGCGCCAAATGCGCACCATGCCGCAGTTCCGCTTTAAGATTGATTCCTCGTTCGATAACTACGCCAAGATAGACGCCCTGCTGCGCACGCCTGCCGTTGCCCGCGATCTTGGCCACATGAAAAGCGATACCGATGACGTGAACCCCGAAGACGGGGACGGCGATGGTGACGGCGAATAATATCGACCATGAATCAAAAACGTAAACGCCCGCAGCGCCCCGTCTCCGGTTGGGTCATTTTTGACAAGCCCTATGGCATGGGCTCCACCGATGCCGTCTCGCTCATCAAGCGGCTATACCGCGCCGATAAAGCCGGACATGCCGGCACGCTGGACCCGCTGGCATCTGGCATTTTGCCCATCGCGCTGGGCGAAGCCACCAAGACTGTGCCCTATGTCATGGAAGGCACCAAGGTATATTCGTTCACGGCCACCTGGGGCGAGGAGCGCAACACCGACGATCTGGAAGGCGTGGTCACGCAAACTTCCGACGCCCGCCCCAGTGAGGCCGCCATTCGCGCCTTGCTGCCGCAGTTCACCGGCATCATCTCTCAAGTGCCGCCGCAGTTTTCAGCCATCAAAATCGACGGCGCACGCGCCTATGATCTTGCCCGCGATGGGGAAACCGTCGAAATCGCCGCCCGTGACATCGAAATCGACCGTATTGAACTCACCTCAATGCCCGATGCATCGAGCGCAATCTTCGAAGTCGAGTGCGGCAAAGGCACCTATGTCCGCTCAATCGCCCGCGATATGGGCCGCTTGCTTGGCTGCTACGGCCACGTCTCCGCGCTGCGCCGCCTCGTCGTGGCGCCATTTGATGAACAGGATGCCGTCACCAAAGAGATGCTGGAGGCCGCCAGCCAGTCCGCCAAAGCCAAGCTGGAAGAACTCGGGATGCCCGATGGCATCGAGCCTTCAGCTTACGCCGAACTTGACGCCTTTCTCATCGACCCGATTGAGGCGCTTGAAGGCCTGCCCCATGTGCCGCTTTCCAGCGATGCCGCGCATCGTGTGCGCATGGGAAACCCCGTGGTTCTGGGCGGGCGTGATGCCCCCGTCGAAGAGGACGAGGCCTACGCCACAGAGCGCGGCGTGCTCATCGCCATCGGCGAAATCCGCCAAGGCGCATTTCATCCAAAGCGAGTCTTCAAAACCACTTGAATTGCCCTAGCTTTGCGCTGACAGTGTCAAAACATTCACGCATTCAAAAAAAGGGCAGATCATGACCATTAAACGCGTCGGTCTCATTGGCGTTGGCCTTATGGGTCACGGCATCGGTAAGAACATTGTTACCAAAGGCCTCGAACTCACCGTCGTCGCCCATCGCAACCGCGCACCGGTTGAAAGCCTCATCGCGCTCGGCGCCACCGAGGCTGCAACGCCTGCGGAGCTTGCCAAAACCTGCGATCTCATCATCCTGTGCGTCACCGGCAGCCCCCAAGTGGAAGAGGCGCTCTATGGCGAATCTGGCATCATGAAAGCCGCAAAACCCGGCCTCATCATCGCCGATTGCTCCACCGCAGAGCCAGCCGCGACGCAGCGCATCGCCGCCGATCTCGCCGCCAAGGGCGTGCATTTCTGCGATACCCCTATGACCCGCACCCCCAAAGAAGCCGAAGCTGGCAAGCTCGGCTTGATGATTGCAGGCGATACGAAAGTGCTGGATAAAATCCGCCCTGTTCTCAATTGCTTTGCAGATACAATCATTTACGCCGGAAGTGCCGGTGCTGCGCACCAGCTTAAACTCATCAATAATTTTCTGTCCCTCGCCCATGCCGCCATCGCTGCCGAGGCCATCAACGTCGCGGCAAGTGCGGGCGTTTCCATCCAAGCGCTCAAAGACATCGTCATCGCAGGCGGCGCCAACTCCGTCATGTTCGAGCGCCTCATCAAAGTCCCGCTCGAAAACGACGACACAGCCGCCAAATTCACCATCAAAAACGCCACCAAGGATTTAGGCTACTACAAAGACATGGCCGCCCCGCTCCCCGTGCCTTCCAAACTCGCAACACTGGTGCATCAACTATATGCCGATGCCAGCGCGGATGGGTACGCGGAAAGATATGTACCGCGGATGGTGGACGCGATGGGTAGAAAGGGACTTTGGGGGGAGAGTTAATTTGCAAATATTGCCTACCGCATCCGCGGAGGAATTCATGAAACTAAGCATAAACATAATGAGTATTTAATGTATTAGCGCCACTTGGATATTTCGCACACTAAAAAACGAGTGCGATACGTGAAATATGCCTTGCCAAGAGAACAAATCATAAACTAAATTAAGTAGACACGAATTGACTTTTCAAAGAGGCCAAGATGACTAGCAATTTTACCTTTTATGAATTCTTTGCTGGCAAAAACTTCACGGACGCGGGTTGCACCCTTGCTATCTTCATACTCAATCTTGTGATTGAACCTTGCGTTGTATGTATGGAAGTCGGCAACTTGCTGAAATTGCAAGCCGTCCTTGGTGTCTCTCC
>JANPBE010000519.1:0-4872 GCA_031430295.1 Phyllobacterium sp. | reverse complement strand
AGATCAGTGGTCCCGGGGTGGTTTCGGCCAATCCCAGTCCCGTGACCATTTCGCCCGGCCGCAACCAGCCATAAACGTCAACAGCCTGCTGACCTGCATAAACCAACACCGCATAAGCTGCGGTCGTTACCTTTGGCGGGGCTTATGCGGTGTTGGTTTATGCAAGTCAGCAGGCTGTTGATGTTTATGGCTGGTTGCGGCCTGGAGAAATGGTGACAGGATTGGGATTGGCGGAAACCACGCCGGGGCCACTGATTTTGGTGCTGGTGTTCGTCGCCTTCGTGGGCGGTTCGCGTGTGTCGGGGTTGGACCCGCTGACGGGCGGTGTGCTGGGCGGCATTACGGCGCTTTGGTTCACCTTTGTGCCTTGTTTTCTATGGATATTTGCCGGTGCACCTTACATCGAACGCGTACGCCAAGTGAAATGGCTGTCCGCCGCGCTGGCTGCGGTCACGGCAGCGGTAGTGGGCGTGATTGCCAACCTTGCCGTCTGGTTCGGGCTGCATGTATTGTTTGGGAATTTTAGCGAAACCATGGTTGGTCCCGTCCATATTCCACAAATTATCTGGAGGCAGTTTGATGTGTGGTCAGCCATTATCGCGGTTTGCGCGGGACTTGCGCTGATACGGTTTCATGTCAATTTACTTTGGGTGATTGGCACTGCTGCGCTGGCAGGTGTGGCTTTGCATGTAGGAGGCTTGGCTTAGTCGAACAGGCTCGACACTGACTCTTCCGATGCCGTGCGTGAAATGGCCTCGCCGATGAGCGAAGCGATCGGCAAAATGCGGATGTTGTGTGCGGATTCAACAGCGGGCGTCGGCTGGATGGAATCGGTGATAACCAACTCCTTCAGCTTAGAAGCCGCAATGCGGGCAACCGCGCCGCCGGAGAGCACGCCGTGGGTGATATAGGCGGTTACGGACAAAGCACCCTTTGCCATCAGCGCTTCAGCTGCGTTGCAGAGTGTGCCGCCACTGTCGATAATATCGTCGATGAGCAGGCAATCCTTGCCTTTGACATCGCCGATGACGTTCATAACTTCGGATTCACCAGCGCGTTCGCGGCGTTTATCAACGATGGCGAGCTGCGCATCCAGCCGCTTGCCCAACGAGCGGGCACGAACCACGCCGCCGACATCCGGCGAGACGACGATGACGTTGGAGGCGTCGTAATTCGCCTTAACATCACGCGCCATTTCCGGCACGGAATAGAGATTGTCGGTAGGAATATCGAAGAAGCCTTGGATTTGGCCCGCGTGCAAATCCAGCGTCAAAACGCGGTTTGCGCCAGCTTCGGTAATTAAATTGGCGACGAGCTTGGCGGAAATTGGTGTGCGCGGACCGGGTTTGCGATCTTGGCGGGCATAGCCGAAATAGGGGATCACGGCGGTAATGCGGCGGGCCGAGGAGCGGCGCATCGCATCACACATGATGAGCAATTCCATCAAATGGTCGTTAGCCGGATAGGAAGTGGATTGCAGAAGGAAAATGTCCTCGCCGCGCACATTTTCCTGAATTTCTACGAAAATTTCCTGGTCGGCAAAGCGGCGAACTGTAGCTTTACCCAAGGGAATGTTGAGGTATTTTGCGACAGCCTCGGCCAATACTCTGTTTGAATTGCCAGCGAAGATTTTCATGCCGCGTGGGTTCCCGTATGCCGATGCCTATTAATATTTGGGCGTTTAACGGGCGCGACGCAATTATTCAAGCCAGACTCGCGCTAGATGGTGAATAATCACACTAAAGTTTTCGTCAGGCGGCTATTTTGCTGTCGCTAGCCATTGTTTGAAGTCCGCCATGGTTTTATCGGCGATGGTTTCCATGGTGGCGGGCGGAACAGAGGCCCAAGGGTCTGCACCCGCAACACTGGCGATTGTTTCCTGACCTTGAATGCGGTGCAGGCGATTGCCAGTCGGGTCTAGCACGTCAAACACGTAAATAATCGTCGTGCCTGCTCCCTCTTGAAGCAGGCTGAAATAGCCTTTGAACACATGTGTGGCCGTAAGGTCCGTGGACGCGACAATGGTAATGGCTTGCTCTTTTGCCCGAGCTGAGATGCGGCGCGACAAGGGCGTTACCTTATCTACCGGTGCGCCGATGATCGGCGCAAAGCGCATTTTGACAGCGCCAGCGGCAACATTTTGCACAGGCGCTACAGTGGTCGAGGGTGTAGCGGGCAAGGCAGGTGTCGTGGTCGCGGGTTGGCCGGGAGTGGCGGGTGTTGGCAATTGCGTAGTTTGCGTAGCAGGCGGACTAGCCGTTCCGGCGACGCCTAAATCAGTGCTGTTGCAGGCAGACAGCGCGGCTAACAGGGCAAACCCGACTGCGATTTGGTTTAGTTTCATCGGGATGCCCTCGTGTCTGCTTTGTGTCCACCTAATGGAGAACACGGAATCAGCGCACAATCAAGTCAAGAGGGAGGCGGGACAGTGTCTCCGCGCCATTCTCGCCAATCAAAGAGGTGCGGCCAAGGCAAAGTGCGGTGTTGGTGTCCGAGTCCATGATAATCATGTGCGCAAACAGCACCATGCCGGGCTGCACTATTGCCGGATTATTGGCAAAGAACATAGGCATATCCATCCAGCTTGGCGTGAACCGTGCGCCGAGAGAATAGCCGCAGGCATTCAGCCGGTGGCGCGTCAGATTGTGGGCGTCCATAACCGTGGCATGGGCCGCGAATACATCTCCGAAGCTAGCGCCGGGCAGCATGGCGGCCTCGACAGCCAGAAGCGCCTCATGCGCAGCGGCCTGTAATTCATTGTGGCGCTGTGTTGGCTGGCCGATGACGACCGTGCGCATCAATGCCGCGTGGTAGTGATTATAAACGCCTGCCCATTCCAAAGTGAGCTGGTCCTGCTTATCGAGCTTGCTGCGGCCTGCCTTATAACGGCAGAGAAGCGCATCCGGACCGGAGCCGATGATGAATTCATTGGCGGGATAATCGCCGCCGCCTTCAAAGATGGCGGCATGCATGGCGGCAAGAATTTTACCTTCGTCTATGCCTGCTTTGATAAGCGGCAATGCCCGCTCAAATGCTTCGTCTCCAAGTTCAGCTGCGCGGCGCACCTTTGCGATTTCTGCGGGACTCTTCACGGCTCGCATAGCATCAATAACGCCGGAAAAATCCGAGATGGTCGCAAAGGTGTTCATTTGCTCATCGAGCTTGCGCCCGTTGGCGGCCGTCAATCCATGTGTTTGATATTCAATACCAATTTTGCTACCGAGCAGGCCTAAATCCACGAGCAAATTGCGCAAATCCAGCGCTGGATTGGCGTTGTCACGGTCTGCCCAAATGACGATATTTTCAATGTTGGAAGTGTGTCTTGCTTGGCGTAAATCTGCTGATCTGGTGAGCAGCACCATCTCGCCATTGGCGCGCACGACTAGGCTTTGGAAAAAGCAAAAGCCGAATGTGTCATAGCCGGTCAGCCAATACATGCTCTCTTGAGCGAACAGCAGCACCGCGTCCAGTTTGCGCTCTACCATAGACGCTTTTAATTGTTCCAAGCGGTTTGCGTATTCTTCGTGTTCAAAGTGCAGAGCCATTACTTAATCCTTCAACATAATTGCCGACATTTGGCGGCCATAGTCCGGTTCTTGGCGGTGGGTTGTGCGCCGGTACGAATAGAACTGATCTTCGTTGTCATAAGTGCAGGCGTTGACACAACCAGCTTTAACGCCCGCCCTATCGAGGCGGTCAATAGTGTAGGACCACAAATCAAACATGCTGTGACCGTGCTTTTGAGAGGCAATAAAATAGCGCTGATTATCTGGCGTGACGTCAATAAAATTAGCAACAAACTCGGGGCCGACCTCATAATTTTTTTGGCTTATCGAGGGACCGAGCACGGCGACAATGTTCTCGCGTTTTGAACCAAGCGATTCCATCGCTATAATTGTACTCTCCATTACACCATAAAGTGCGCCCTTCCATCCCGCATGAGCAGCGCCAATGATGCGTTTTTTGGGGTCGGAAAATAGGATTGGGCCGCAGTCAGCAGTCACAACTGCAATAGCGACGCCGGGCGTTGCGGTGACTATCCCGTCGGCCTTTGGTCGCTCACCTTCGAATGGTCTCTCCACGATTACACTGTGGGGGGAATGCACTTGCCAGGGCGAAATAAGCTGGTCCGGCTTCAGGTTAAAAAATCCAGCCGCGCGCTGGCGGTTTTCGTTGACGTGGGCGCGGTAATCGTTTGAACCAATACCGACGTTGAGACCACTATAAATGCCCTGCGAAACGCCGCCTTGGCGGGTAAAAAAAGCGTGGGCGAACACGCTACTATCAATGAGCGGACTGGTTATTGGTCGAAGCATTGTTTCGCCTTGCATGTGGTTTTTCGAAAACAAATAGAGGCCGAAGGTGGTGAACTTGCGCTTGTCCGTCAACCCTATTTGTCAAAAGCAGGGAGAACAATATCAGGGTGTGAAATGCCTAACACCTTGTAAAGTCTTCCCATTTGTGTCGTATCAATCAGCCGTTTAAGTGAGGCCGAAATATTTTGTGATTGCTCAGGGGCACTTTTTGTAAGGCGTTCCGCGCGTTCCTTGATGCCTATTATGGACAAGAATTCGCCTTGCTCCAACACAGGATACGCTTTGGAGCCCGCAAATTTTGTTGAAAGAGTAAGCGCCTCAAAGTCAACATGGCTGGTGATGTCGGTCGCGCCGATGGCGCATAATACATTGGCAAACTCATGTGACTTGAGGCCTTGCAATGTGTCACCGAAGCCGGACTTTGTGTGGCCGTAATCGATGAACAAACCAAACCCGCCATCCAGCGCAATACGTTGCACCAGTGTTTGCATAAAAGCCTCACGAGCAGGGGAATATTCAAAAATTGATCCCAGTGGGGCTGTCTGGTAGGGCAGCA
>JANPBE010000518.1:0-2695 GCA_031430295.1 Phyllobacterium sp. | reverse complement strand
CTGCGAGGGCAAGCCGACCATCGCGGTTCTCACCCCCGGCAGCTATAATTCCGCCTATTTCGAACACGCATTTTTGGCGGACCAAATGGGCGTGGAACTAGTGGAAGGCTCGGATCTGCGGGTCATGGATGGCAAAATTGCCATGCGCACCACAGAAGGCTACCGCCACATTGATGTGCTTTACCGGCGCATCGACGATGATTATCTCGACCCGCTAACGTTCAATCCGACATCACGGCTCGGCGTCGCTGGCATTATGGATGTTTACCGCGCGGGCAATATTACGATCGCCAACGCGCCCGGCACCGGCATTGCGGATGATAAAGCAATTTACTCCTACATGCCGGAGATCGTCGAATTTTACACCGGTCAGAAGGCGATCCTGCAAAATGTGCCGACATGGCGCTGCTCGGAGAAAGATAGCCTGAAATATGTGCTTGAGCATTTGTCCGAGCTAGTCGTGAAAGAATGCCATGGCTCCGGCGGCTACGGCATGTTGGTCGGTCCGACATCGACCAAGGCCGAGCGGGAAGTCTTTGCCGAAAAGCTAAAAGCCACGCCGGGAAATTACATTGCCCAGCCGACGCTGGCGCTTTCGACTGTGCCAATCTTCACGGAAAGCGGCCTTGCGCCGCGCCATGTGGATTTGCGCCCTTACGTGCTGGTATCCGACAAAGTGCGTATCACGCCCGGCGGCCTGACACGCGTGGCGCTGAAAGAAGGCTCGCTCGTGGTGAATTCCAGCCAAGGCGGCGGCACTAAGGACACTTGGGTTTTGGACGATTAGAATAACGGAAACATCGAATGCTACTCGGAAGAACCGCAAACGGACTTTACTGGATGCACCGCTACATTGAGCGGGCGGAGAATATGGCGCGCCTTGTTGATGCCGGTATGCGCATGGCCCTCACCCGCTCGTCGAGCTCATCAGACGAATGGGAATCCGTGCTGCTCAGCGCCGGTGCGCGCGATGCCTTCGATGTTTGCTACAATGAATACACCGCCGAACATGTGATAGATTTTTTGCTGCGTGATGTGAACTATCCTTCCAGCGTGATGTCCACAATGACATCAGCCCGCACTAACGCCCGCATGGTGCGCACCGCGCTGACCCGCGAGGCATGGGAAGCGGTCAACGAAGCGTGGATGAACCTGACGCGTCTTTTGAGCGTTCCCGTAAACACCAATGATTTGCCGCACGTGTTGGACGCCATCAAACGCGAAACCGCACTCATTCGCGGCGCGTTTATCGGCACCATGTTGCGCAATGAGATTTTCAATTTCGCCCACATCGGAACCTACATGGAGCGAGCGGACAATACGGCGCGCATTCTTGACGTGAAGTATTATGTGCTGCTGCCCGCGGTATCCTACGTTGGCTCGTCGATGGATAATTTCCAATGGGAATCCATATTGCGCTCGGTCTCAGCGCATCGGTCGTATCGTTGGGTCTATGACACAGAATATAAGCCCGCCAACATCGCCGATTACCTGATTTTGCATGATCGTATGCCGCGCTCGCTGGCGTTCTGCTATCATAATATCGTGGTCAATCTGGACTATTTGGCTCGTGACTATGGCCAAACTTCGCCAGCAAATGCGCAGGCCGAGGCGATAAAAGCGACGCTGACAAACCGCACCATTCCGCAGATCATGGATCATGGCTTGCATGAATTTTTGACTGATTTTATTGACCAGAACAACAGACTTGGGCTCGGTGTAGCGCAAGCCTTTAATTTCGATTGAAATCTCATGCTCTTAAATATCAGCCACACCTCGACCTACACCTACGATGCGCCAGTGCCGTATGCGTTGCAGCGCCTACGCCTGACGCCGCAAAGCAACCGTTCGCAAACCGTGCATGACTGGAAAGTCACCTGCGAGGGAGCACAGCGCGAGGTCGCCTACCGCGATGGATTTAACAATCCGACTGACTTGATTTTGGTAAAGCCCAACGCCCTTGAGATGGTGATTACCGCCCACGGCAGCGTGACAACCAAGGACGTATCTGGCGTTTTAGGCGAGGACAAGGGCAATCCCCCGCTATGGATATACAGCCGCCAAACGCCGCTGACGATGCCGGGCGACAACATCAAACAACTGGCAAGCGACGTTGGTGCGAAGACAGACACAATTGCCTGCCTGCATGATCTTATGAGTGCAATCGCCAAAGCCATGGTGTTTGAACCGGGCCAGACCGATGTCGAAACACCGGCAGAAGTGGCGCTAACAAGCGGTCGCGGGGTTTGCCAAGACCATGCGCATACGCTGATTTCAGCCGCACGCGAACTTGGAATGCTGGCCCGCTATGTGTCCGGCTATTTGATGATACCGGATGTGACCAACCAAGCCGCCAGCCACGCGTGGGCGGAAGTGCATGTGAATGGCCTCGGCTGGGTGGGGTTTGATCCTGCCAATTTGATATGCCCCAATGACAAATATGTCCGGATCGCCATCGGCCTTGATTATCACGGCGCGGCACCAATTTCCGGAATTCGCCACGGTTCGGCCGCCGAAATGCTTGATGTCGCGGTAAAAGTGGAGCAGTAGTCGCTCATATACCAGATTCGAGCATTTTGGGCGTGCATACATGACATACTGCGTTGGCATCAGACTGAATAAGGGCATTGCATTTATGTCCGACACCCGCACCAACGCTGGCGTGGACAATATTTCCACTTTCAAAAAAATGTAA
>JANPBE010000517.1:0-3927 GCA_031430295.1 Phyllobacterium sp. | reverse complement strand
CAAAGTCTCAGTTGAGGTTTTGGCCCCAATCAGGTTCGCAATAGCCTCCCCATCCAGTTTTCCAGCTCGGTTTTGGCGAGTTTCTTCGTCATCAAGCAGCGATGGTTTGATGCCCGGCAAGGGTATCCACTTTGCCTGTTTCGTAAGTGGATCAAGCGCTTCCGCATCAGTTTGCTCGGTCGCCTGACAGGTGCATCCCGGCGTGCCGTTAATGCCATCAATACGATATTTGAAAGCGGTAGCAGTTGAAGCGTAAGGCTCCTTGGCCAGACTAATCATCTGCTCAGGCTCTTCATCCGGCACACGGTGATAATAAAGCTTGGTTTCAGAAGCAGGGCACATCGATGCGCAAGCTTTTTCATCCACTGAAAAATGACTGCTTACCGTCGAGAATGATACCGGAAAATAGTAGCCATCGCAGGTTCTAACGCATAATGTCCTGTAAAGTCCGCTTGGTCCGACAGAGTCAAGTGTGACAGATTTTCCATTGTTTTCAATGGTTTGCTTTTCAATCGAAGCAACCTGTCGTTCCTGCTTCTTCAGCTTTTTTTCAGTGACCGAGCCACCAAAAATTTGCTGAAGCAAACTGACAGGCTCGTCTGAAACAGGGCGTGGTAATTTGCGTTTTTCGGCATTTGAAGCAACAATGCGGCCATTACAGTCATTGGCATCAAGCGCCGCCAAAATGCGGCTCCGGTTTGGCTTAGGCGCTGCCAATTGGCTCGATTTGCCCTTCAAGCCTGCTAGATTGCGCTCCATGCGCTTAATGGTGCTATTCAATTTGTTGCATTGGGCCGAGTTGCTATTGTCATTTCCTAAAAAGAGGAAGCTAGCGCCACAACCGGCACGCCTCGCTTGCGAGCGGGCGATCTGCAATTGCTCACTCTGTGCACTTGCCGCTTTGCCATATTTGTTCACGCCGGGATTATAGGAAATCGTATCAAAGGAAGCCAATTGGCGTTCCAATTTCCCGCAAATCAACGGCCTCGCGTCTGCGGCGAACGGAAAAACCACCAGAGCCCCGAGGGCCAGTAAAGATGAAATAGCCGCGCGAATGTTCAAGAAAGCCCCCGACACAATACAAATGGGAGTGGAAACCACAGATATTTGGATGAGGCGTGAGATGCGCTATTTTGAGACAATTGTAAATAATAGAATGGGAATAGAGTAACCAAATATCCCTAACGTCCTTAATGGAAATTAGAGTACGCGCTGCTTTTGCGATGCCGCCTCCACAACTGCCAGCGCAGTCATATTAACGACGCCGCGCGAGGTCACGGATTGACTGAGAATATGCGCGGGCTTTGCCACACCGAGCAATATTGGCCCGACATGGAGCGCGTCGCTGGTGGTTTTGACAACATTCAGCGTGATATTTGCAGCGTCCAAATTGGGGAATACTAGCAAATTGGCCACGCCTTTGAGACGCGAATGTGGATAGGCACGCATCCGCAACTCTGTCGAAAGCGCAGAATCGCCATGCATTTCGCCGTCGCATTCAAGGTTTGGTGCTAAAATCCGAATGAGTTCCGATGCCTTTTTCATCTTTCTCGCACTTTCGCTGTCGCGCGAGCCAAAATTGGAGTGTGATAGCAGCGCCGCACGCGGCTCAATACCAAAACGCCGAATTTCGCTAGCAGCCATAATGGTTGCCTCGGCTATTTCCTCAGCCGATGGGTCAACCGCAACATAGGCATCAGTATAAAAAGTGACGCCAGCATTGGAAATCAGCATCGAAAGTGCCGCGAGCTCACGTATTCCCTGCGCCTTGCCGATAATCTGGCTAACCACACGCAAATGTCGTTCATAACGGCCCTCAAGCCCGCATATCATCGCGTCGGCATCGCCCAAGCGCAGCGCGATCGAGGAAATCATCGTGTTATTGGTGCGTATGAGCGTGCGCGCAGCCTCGGGCGTCACGCCTTGGCGACCGGTAACTTCAATCAATTCATCAACATAGCGGCGGTAGCGTGGATCATCTTCTGGATTGACCAGCTCAAAATCAACACCGGCGGTGATGCGTAAGCCAAAGCGCTTGATACGCGCGGCAACCACGCTTGGGCGGCCAATAAGAATGGGCCGCGCGATTCCTTCTTCCAGCACGACTTGCGCGGCGCGAAGCACGCGTTCGTCCTCGCCCTCGGCGTAAATCACACGATCAGCTTTAGCATGTTTTGCGGTCGCAAAAATTGGTTTCATGATAAAGCCGGAGCGGAAGACGAACTGATTCAGCTTATCAATGTAGGCATCCATATCCGCGATGGGACGTGTCGCCACGCCCGTTGCCATCGCCGCCTTTGCCACCGCTGGCGCTATCCGCAAAATCAAGCGCTGGTCAAAAGGCGAGGGGATAAGATGGTCTGGGCCAAAGGTCGGCGTGTCGTCGGTGTAGGCACGAGCGGCAATATCCGAAGGCTCTTCGCGGGCGAGGGCGGCAATGGCGTGAACGGCGGCGACCTTCATTTCTTCATTGATGGACTTTGCACCAACGTCGAGCGCACCCCTGAAAATATACGGGAAGCACAAAACATTATTCACTTGATTGGGAAAATCGGAGCGTCCGGTGCAAATCATGGCGTCGCTGCGAACAGCGCGCGCTTGATCCGGCATAATTTCCGGCGTCGGGTTTGCCAGCGCCATAACCAATGGCTTTTCGGCCATGCCCAGCAGAAGCTCAGGCTTCAAAACGCCTGCTGCGGACAGGCCGAGAAAGACGTCGGCACCGGGAATAATATCCGCCAATGTGCGGGCGGAGGTGTCCTGCGCAAATACATCCTTCCAGCGGTCCATCAGAACAGGGCGGCCGACATAAACCACGCCCTCCAAATCCGTGATGAAAATATTCTCGCGTTTTGCGCCAAGTCTAACAAGTAGATTAAGACAGGCCAGCGCGGCAGCGCCTGCGCCGGACGTTACGATTTTGACATTGGCGATATTTTTGCCTGCCAGCTCCAGCCCGTTCAACACGGCAGCGGTGACGATAATAGCCGTGCCGTGTTGGTCGTCGTGAAACACCGGAATGTTCATTTTGGCGCGAAGTTGCTCTTCAACTTCAAAGCATTCTGGCGCCTTAATATCTTCAAGATTAATGCCGCCGAATGTTGGTTCCAATGCCGAAATAACATCCACCATACGACTGATTTCAGGCGCATCAATTTCAATGTCGAACACGTCGATGCCGGCGAATTTTTTGAAGAGAACGGCCTTGCCTTCCATCACGGGTTTGGAGGCGAGTGGCCCGATGTTACCCAAGCCGAGAACGGCTGTGCCATTTGAAACCACGCCGACAAGATTGGCGCGCGCTGTATAAAGCGCGGCTGTTTCCGGATTATCGCGGATAGCAAGGCAAGGCGCGGCAACGCCCGGCGAATAGGCCAAAGCCAAATCGCGCTGGTTGCCAAGGGGCTTTGTTGGTTGGATTTCTAGTTTGCCGGGACGGGGAAACTGATGAAAGAACAGCGCCTGTTCATCCAAATCACTCTTTGACATTATAAACCCCGCCTCCACAAAATTCAAAACTGCACTAACATGGCAAAGCCCGTCGCGGGAAGTGGGAATGGAGCACAGTTTACTTTTAGCGGCCAATCCCTCGCGGCTGTTTGGGACTTTCGGCGGCCCGCTAAAAGTAAACTGCCCCCGAATTTCCTCCAAGCACGCGACAGCCCACCGGTTCCAACCGGAACCAGCGCAACAAACTCGCAAATATTGATAAATTCTCACGAACTATCGTGCCGCTCGCCAGCATAAATCGCCAGCAAATGGCATTCGAGCAAAACCTCGTCGATTTCATGATCCTTGCGCCGACGCGCGGCTGGCGCGGGGCCGGGGCGCATGGGGGAATAGCGGTGTGGCAAGTTTTGTGAGTACGCCAAATCGCGCTGCTCATACCAACGCGCGAGGCGCTTGGCGTGGCGCGGCAGGTTTTCC
>JANPBE010000516.1:0-1290 GCA_031430295.1 Phyllobacterium sp. | reverse complement strand
AGCGAGGCCGCTACAGCCTCGGCATTTTCCGGTGCGACCACAACAATCATGCCGATGCCGCAGTTGAAGGTGCGCAGCATTTCATTGCGCGCCACGCCGCCAGTGGATGCCAGCCAAGAGAATACCGCCGGCACTTTTATGGCCGAAAGATTGATCTCCGCCGAGCATTCATCGGGCAATACGCGCGGGATATTGTCGGGGAACCCGCCGCCAGTAATATGGGCCAGTGCCTTGATTCCGTTGGTTTCTTTGATTGTTGCCAGCAGCGATTTCACATAAATACGGGTAGGGGTGAGTAGCGCTTCGCCCAAAGTTTGGCCGTCTGCAAACGGCGCTTTGGCGTCCAACCCAAGACCTGAACGCTCCACAATACGGCGCACGAGCGAGAAACCGTTGGAATGAACACCGGAAGACGCGAGGCCCAAAAGTACATCGCCCGGCACAATATCTTTGGTTGGTAGTAAGTTAGCGCGCTCCGCCGCACCTACCGCAAAGCCTGCCAAATCATAATCGCCATCGCGGTACATTCCCGGCATTTCCGCCGTTTCGCCGCCGATGAGCGCACAGCCAGCTTGGCGACAGCCCTCCGCAATGCCGCCGACGATGGCCGCACCTTGGTCAGAATTGAGTTTTCCAGTGGCGAAATAATCGAGGAAAAACAATGGCTCCGCGCCTTGAACAACCAAGTCATTGACGCACATGGCGACCAGATCAATGCCCACAGTTTCGTGCCGGTCAGCGTCAATCGCCAGCTTCAGCTTGGTGCCAACACCATCATTGGCGGCCACCAGAACCGGATCGGTAAACCCCGCAGCCTTCAAATCAAACAGCCCGCCAAACCCGCCAATTTCGCCATCCGCGCCGGGGCGACGGGTGGAGCGCACCGCTGGCTTAATCTTCTCAACGAGCAAATTGCCCTCGTCAATATCAACCCCGGCGTCGCGGTATGTCAGGCCGTTTGGAATGGTCATACTATCAGTTCCTATGGATGGGCAGGCAATGACACGATGCTTTTCTCGAAGCAAGGGCGAGTGGTAAAAAGTTTGGGGAAATGAGTTAGGGGTTGGGCGAAGCATTTTACACAACAACATGCCAATCCCTGATGGTTACACCATTTCAAAGGTCCACTTTTCTCATGTGCTTTTGTCTGCTAGCGTCTGAAAAAAGAGAGGAATAACGCTCATGAAAAAAATAGTGCTCATACTCGTGGCAAATTTTGCGTCTTTAGGCGGGGCGATCGCCGATGATTTGGTATCGTTTTCATCACCCTCGAAGAACATTTACTGCATT
>JANPBE010000515.1:0-2870 GCA_031430295.1 Phyllobacterium sp. | reverse complement strand
CCACAGTGGAAGACCCACCGGCATTGGCGCGGTTTTTGCACCCCAAGGCGGCAATCCTGCAGGCCGATCCCGGCCCCATGGACTTCAAGCTGCGTGAGGAGCTGCGCGAAGAATTACCAAAACTGTTCGCGGATCGGGATTGTATAGTGGTCTATGCTACGACAGAGCCTGTCGAAGCCCTACTCTTTGGCGGTAGCACAGCGGCCATGAATGAGGGACGCATCAGTCAATTCGGGCCTACATTTTCTACGTATAATGCACCGAATAATCTAACTACCGCCCGAGTGTTTTCCGAGCCACCCATGAACGTCGCCACAGTGCAAAAACGTGGACCGAAATTCTCATTGGATGGTGTGAGCGAATGGGACGCCACCGGTGCATATAAGGCGCTGGGCGACGGCAGTTATCAATTTGGCGTTCGCCCGCACCATGTTTCACCGATGGTAAGCGCTGGGGCTGTGAAAGTCAGTGGCAAGGTAAAGGTTACCGAGCTATCCGGCTCCGAAAGCATCATCCATTTTGATATGCTGGGCAACCCGTGGGTTTCGCTCACCGGCGGCATTCATGGGTTTAAAGTAGGTGACAGCGAGGCATTCTATATTGATGTTTCGCGTGGCATGTATTTTGACCACAACAACAATTTGATACGGGCGTGAGGCAAGACAATGGCTAAAATTACGCTCAATGATTTGCGGCATTCCTACATGCCAGACCCGAAGACTTCCTCCGACTACGCGCTCAAAAAGCTTGATGTCGAATGGCGTGATGGTGGTGCATATGCATTGCTTGGTCCATCTGGTTGCGGCAAGACCACATTGCTCAACATCATCTCCGGCCTGCTCATCCCTAGCCACGGACAAGTGCTTTTCGGCGATCGTGATGTAACCAAACTGCCAACAGATCAGCGAAATATCGCGCAGGTATTCCAGTTTCCGGTCGTTTACGACACCATGACTGTATATGACAATCTGGCATTTCCTCTTCGCAATCGCGGTGTGGATGAGGCAACAGTTGATCGTCGCGTACGTACAATTGCCGAGATGACCGACTTAACCGGTATGCTCAAACAACGTGCTTCCGGCCTTACAGCAGATGGAAAACAAAAGATATCACTTGGCCGTGGTCTGGTGCGCGAAGATGTCAATGTCATCATGTTTGACGAGCCACTGACGGTCATTGATCCGCATTTGAAATGGCTACTGCGCTCCAAACTCAAAGAGCTGCACCAGCGTCTCGGCACCACGATGATTTATGTTACGCATGACCAAACTGAAGCGCTGACTTTCGCCGATCAAGTGGTCGTGATGAAGGATGGCGAAGTTGTGCAAATCGGAACTCCGGTGGAATTGTTTGAAAAACCGCGTCATACTTTTGTCGGCCATTTCATCGGCTCGCCCGGAATGAACATTATACCATGCGTTGTCAATAATGGCAGCGTTTCTGTGGGCACCACAGCATTGAACATTGAAAACGCCAACTCAATTTCGGGACGGAGCGGAAACTTTGAACTCGGCGTGCGACCGGAATTTACGAGCTTTGCCAAAACGGGATTACCGGTAAAGGTCGCCAAAGTCACTGAGACCGGCCGCAATCGCATCGTCGATGCGCGCCATGAAGGTCGCTCAATCAAGCTGATTGTAGAGGCAGATGCGCTGATTCCTTCGGAGCAAGCTTTCCTAAGTTTCGATAGGGCGCATAGCCACATATATGCTGATGGCTGGCTGGTGGAGTAAGATCATGAACAAAACAGTCAACCAAAAAGCCTGGTTTTTCGTCGCTCCCGTTCTTATCATGGTAGCGTTTAATGCCATTATTCCCCTGATGACCGTTGTCAACTATTCGATGCAGGAGACATTTGGAGATAACACTTTCTTCTGGGCAGGTGTGCGCTGGTTTGAAGATATTCTTCATTCTGCTCGCTTCTGGTTGGCGTTGGGTCGTCAGTTTCTCTTCACATTTTCAATTCTCTTGATTGAAGTTCCACTCGGCGTTTTAATTGCTTTGACCATGCCAAAAAAAGGCCCGTGGGTTTCTGTCTGTCTCGTGCTGATGGCGTTACCATTGCTTATTCCGTGGAACGTTGTGGGCGCGATGTGGAACACGTTTGCGCTGCCGGGCGTTGGCCTGCTCGATCATATTTTGAACGGCATAGGGTTTGACTATAACTACACCCGCCAGCCCGGAGACGCTTGGTTTACCCTCATCATGATGGATGTGTGGCACTGGACTTCGCTTGTCGTCCTGTTGGCCTATGCCGGTCTTGTTGCCATTCCGGATGCTTACTATCAGGCTGCGCTGATTGACGGTGCCAGTAAATGGAAAATCTTCCGTTTCATCCAATTACCGAAAATGAAACGCGTCCTAACTATCGCAATTTTACTGCGCTTTATGGATAGCTTCAACATTTACACCGAGCCTGTCGTTCTAACCGGTGGCGGCCCCGGCAACTCAACAACGCTGCTGTCGATTGACCTTGTGAAGATTGCACTCGGGCAGTTTGACTTAGGCCCTGCAGGCGCGATGTCTCTGATTTACTTCCTCATTATTTTGCTCACCAGCTGGATTTTCTACACGCTGATGATGCGCAACGAAGCCCAATAGGAGCGCGGCATGAAAACGTCTAAATGGCTTGTCCCGTCTCTTTATATCGCATTTTTGCTGTTGCCGATTTATTGGCTGGTGTCGATGTCGTTTAAAACCACCAATGATATTTTGGGTGAGTTTTCCTTCTTTCCGCGCAGCATCACTTTCGATAATTATCACGTCATCTTTACCGATCCGACTTGGTATTGGGGCTACATAAACTCGCTGGCCTATGTGTCGATGAATACCGTGATGTCAGTTTCGGTTGCGCTGCCAGCGGCATATGC
>JANPBE010000514.1:0-2706 GCA_031430295.1 Phyllobacterium sp. | reverse complement strand
CCCCATGCCACCGTCGGTCAAAACAACAGACTTCATAAGCTCATCCTCAATAGATAGGCGGTGAAATTATCCACACCGCAACAGCAGGTTCATCGCCCGGATTTTGCCAGCGGTAGGCTTGGTTTTGAAAGCTGAAACTATCGCCAGCTTTCAGTTCAAATTTCTCTTCGCCCAGCCACAAATTCAAACTGCCGGAAACCAAATAGCCGCCATCTTGCGCAGCACGAGCGGGAATACTTTCACTGGATGAGCCCGCCGCAAACACCGAGCGGATCATCTCAAAATCACCTGACAAATCGGGTGACAGCAGCTCTTCAGTAATGCCATCCTCGTTAGAGCCAAGCATGACGCGAGATGCAGCGCGTACCACAAAACCGCGCTCGCGTTCCGGCGCCATTTCATTGCGAAAGAAAAAGCTGACCGGAATTGAAAACAGTCTGGCCAGCTTTTTCAAGTCGGCAATCGCCGGTTCAGATTGCCCACGCTCCACTTGGCTTAGCCAGCCAATGGAGCGGCCCAAATGCGCAGCCAAATCTGAAATCGTCATCGAGCGGGATTTGCGGAACGCACGAATGTCATCCCCCACCTGCGAGGATGATTCCAAAACATCATTTTCATTTATATCGTCTGCCATTGCCCATGAAATCACACAAAAATGAAAATTGGAAGAAATTTTTCATTTCAAGAAAATTATTCCGGCAAGTTTCAAATGAGCTTCAACACACATGACTTTCTGATTGTAAAATGCTAACCGCACATGTCGAAATTGGCTCTGCCGCAACGTTAGAAAAGTTACCATTACATGAGCAATATTACACCTGAACATTCCGCAAACTGGTGGCGCGGCGCAACGCTGTATCAGGTCTATCCCCGCTCATTTCAGGATACCAACGCCGATGGTATCGGCGACTTGCCCGGCATTACCCACCGACTGCCAGAGATAAAAGCGCTTGGTGTGGATGGTATTTGGATATCCCCTTTTTTCAAATCGCCGATGAAAGATTTCGGCTATGATGTTTCGGATTATACCGCCGTGGACCCGATGTTCGGCACGATGGGTGATTTTGATGAACTGGTAAAAACCGCCCATAATCTTGGTCTCAAAATCGTGATCGACCAAGTGCTGTCCCACACGGCTGATGTACATGCTTGGTTCAAGGAAAGCCGCTCCTCGCGCGACAATGCCAAAGCTGATTGGTATGTTTGGGCGGAGGCCAAGGAAGATGGCACGCCGCCCAATAATTGGCTGTCTGTCTTTGGCGGCTCATCATGGGAGTGGGATTCGCGCCGTCTGCAATATTACTTGCACAACTTCCTCACCTCGCAGCCCGATTTGAACTTTCACAATACCGAAGTACAGGATGCGATTTTGGCCTCCTCGCGGTTCTGGCTGGAGCGCGGTGTAGATGGTGTGCGCCTCGATACCATCCCTTATTATTTCCATGATAAGTTACTGCGTGATAATCCGCCTGCGGTGGTTGAGGGTGTGAGCACGGTTCCAAGCGTCAACCCCTATGGCCGCCAAAAGCACAACTACGACAAAACCCAGCCGGAAAATCTGGAGTTCCTCAAGCGCTACCGCCTCCTGCTCAATGAATTTAACGCCTTTGCCGTTGGCGAAGTCGGCGATGAGGAACGCTCGCTTCAAACCATGGCGGACTACACCTCCGACAATGACAAAATCCAAATGTGCTATTCGTTCGAGCTGCTGGGCGATCAGTTTTCACCACAACACATTCGTAATAACGTCGAAGGGTTTTTCTCCGTCGCCAAAGACGGCTGGCCCTGTTGGGCATTCTCAAACCATGATGTCGAGCGCCACGTCTCGCGCTGGTCCGGCACGAATGACAGCCAAGAAACCGCAAAATTCTGTATAGCGCTGCTGGCATCACTGCGCGGCTCGCTATGCCTCTATCAGGGTGAAGAGCTTGGCCTCACCGAAGCCGTGCTGACGTATGAAGAGTTGCAAGACCCGTATGGCATCCGCTTCTGGCCGGATTTCAAAGGCCGCGATGGCTGCCGCACGCCTTACCCGTGGGACCGTAAAGAGCCAAACGCCGGCTTCACGCAAGGCAAGCCGTGGCTGCCGGTTTCCGAAGAGCATCTCGCCCATTCATACATCCAAGAAGCGCACGAGGCAGGCTCCGTGCTTGGCCACTACCGCACAATTTTGGCCGCGCGTAACGCCTCCGAAATTCTGCTGCGCGGCGATATTACGTTCTTGGAAAGCACCGCAGATATACTGGTCTTCGAACGCTCAAACGATGAGGGTCGCATCCTCTGCGTCTTCAACTTCGATTCAAAGCCAGTCACGCAAACGATCGCCGATGATTTTGCAGGCGCAAAATTCATCGACAGTTTCACGCGTGGTGTTTCGGTGAAAGACGGGAATCTGGAATTGGACGGGTTGGGCTTCGCGCTACTTAGCCACTAACCCGCCGCTCTTTTCAATAAAGCCGATCACCTCGTCCAGCCCCTTGCGCCGCAGCATGTCCGTAAACACATGCGGGCGGGTGCCGCGCACTTTGATCGTGTCAGATTTCATCACATCAAGGTCCGCGCCCACATGAATGGCGAGGTCCATTTTGTTGATGATGAGCAGGTCCGAGCGCGTAATCGCTGGCCCGCCCTTGCTGGGGATTTTCTCGCCATGACAAACGCGAATTACATAAAGCGAAATATCCGCCAACTCCGGCGAAAAAGTCG
>JANPBE010000513.1:0-4054 GCA_031430295.1 Phyllobacterium sp. | reverse complement strand
ATCGATGAATGTCATCGCGGCGGCGCAAAAGACGAAAGCTCTTGGCGTGAAATCCTGGATTATTTCTCGCCAGCCGTTCAGCTTGGTTTGACGGCAACACCCAAACGCAAAAACAACGTCGATACTTATGCCTATTTCGGCGAGCCGGTTTACACCTATTCGCTCAAGGAAGGCATAAATGACGGCTTTTTGACGCCCTTCAAAGTGCGCCAAATTGCAACGACCTTGGATGATTACGTCTATACTCCGGATGATCGAATTATTGACGGCGAAGTCGCGGACGGCAAGCGCTACAAGGAAGCGGACTTCAACCAGATTATCGAAATCAAAGAACGTGAATCTTACCGCGTCAAGCTATTCATGGGCATGATCGACCAGAACGAAAAGACGCTGGTCTTTTGCGCCAACCAAGCCCATGCACTCGCCGTGCGCGATTTAATCAATCAAGTAAAGACCAGCAAAGACCCGAACTATTGCGCGCGTGTGACCGCCAATGACGGCGCAATCGGCGACCAAAAGCTTCGCGAATTTCAGGACAACGAAAAGACCATTCCAACAATCCTGACAACCAGCCAAAAGCTTTCAACCGGCGTTGACGCCCGCAACGTGCGCAACATCGTTCTTATGCGTCCTGTCAATTCGATGATCGAATTCAAGCAGATTATAGGTCGCGGAACCCGCCTGTTTGACGGCAAAGACCATTTCACGATCTATGATTTCGTCAAAGCCTATGAACACTTCAACGATCCCGAATGGGACGGCGAGCCGCTGGAGCCGGACACTGTAACGCGAACACCCAAGCCCAATGGCTTCGGCGAAGAAGAACAAGACCCGATACAGCGTAATGATGAAGACGATACGCAAAGACCTAAGAAGCTTGTTATCAAGCTCGCCGACGGCAAAGAGCGCACCATCCAGCATATGAGCGCAACGACCTACTGGAGCGCCGATGGCAAGCCCATTTCGGCAAATCAGTTCATCGAAAACCTGTTTGGCGAACTTCCCGCATATTTCAAAGACGAAGACGAATTGCGCAGGCTTTGGAGCGTTCCGGAAACCCGCAAGCGCTTACTGGAAGGCCTTTCCGAAAAAGGCTTTGGCGGCGAACAGCTAATCGAAATCCGCAAGATGATCGACGCCGAAAAAAGCGACCTGTTCGACGTTCTTGCCTATATCGCCTTCACGCTCGCACCAATCACCCGCGAACAACGCGCCAACGCCAAGCGCGCCGATATTCACGCGCACTATGACAATAAACTTCAAGCGTTTCTCGATTTTGTGCTTGGGCAATATATCACCCAAGGCAACGACGAACTGGATTCTGACAAACTCGCCGAACTGATAAAGCTAAAATACGGAACCCCAGCCGACGCCATGCGCGAACTTGGCAAAGTGGCAGCGATCCGTGAGGCATTTATAGGCTTTCAGAAGTATCTGTATTCTTAAGCGCGCCGATTCCCTTTACATCAAGGTTGGGATAGAATTCCCACATTATTTCGATAAAATAAGGGGAATGGTTTGGGCGGATCAGGATCAGGCAACCGTTGGCGCTTCGGAACGAAGGCAACATGCGAAGGCATGAAACGAATAGAGCTTTCTTATATGCGAAAGCACGGCATGCTTGTCGCCGGTCAATCCGGTTCGTTGCGCTGGAGTTATGGCGGGCAAGCAAACGGCAATATCAGCTATTTTACGCAATCAAGCTGTTTGGTCGTGACATACAATTACAAGGAACGCGGCGAAGAGGAGTGGACAAAGGTCAATGAGCGTTTGCCATTCACCTTTACGGAACAACGCCTAGGCGGCCTCAGGCGGTGGTTTCAATGCCTATCCTGTAAACGTCGATGCACGATCCTTTATGGCGGAACCAAGTTTCGTTGCCGAAAGTGCTATGGCCTCGCCTATTCAACGCAAAATGAAAATGTCATGTATCGAAGCCTTACAAGGGCGCAAAAACTTCGAAATCGCCTTGGCGGTTCGCTTTGTGTCGATGATCCCTTTCCCGCCAAACCAAAACGAATGCATTGGCGCACTTACCATAAACTGCGAATCGGTGGCGAAGCCCAAGAAAACAGGGTTCACGACATTTCAGAAAACTATCTTGAGCAAATTAGTCGCAGGCTTAAGGGTGGGAAAATATAGCCAAAGTCGCACCGCATTTTTTGGCCGTGCTTACTATGTGATTACTAGCGGAAATCGCACCTTACAAAAACACTGCTAAGTCATTGAAATGATTGGTGAGCGCGATGGGGGTCGAACCCATGACCTACTGATTAAAAGTCAGTTGCTCTACCAGCTGAGCTACACGCTCCCGAAGCAGTAAACCTGCGGAAGTGAGCGGGTATTAAGGGGAGTATCCGTCAACGTCAACACCTGTCTCGCATTCTTCGCATCCAAACATGTGATTTTACAAGTTTGTTTGCATCTTGATGAATTTCTCCCGTGCGTTAGTTTAAACAATGAAACTAATTCTGCTTCACTGCCGTTAATTTTGAAGTCACCCCTTTCGACATCGGAGAATGAGCATGACCCGCATTTTTCAACGCCTGTTTCTAATTTTTACGATTTTCGGCTTTGCGTCCGTCGCATTTGCTGACGAGGCTGCCAAAAAGGCCGCGCAGGACACCATCCGAGGCCAAATCGAGGCCTTCAAGGCGGGTGATGATGCCAAGGCCTTCTCTTATGCCGCGCCAAATATTCATATGTTTTTCCCTGATGTGCAGGGCTTTATGGCCATGGTCAAAAAGGGCTACCAGCCAGTTTGGAACCCAAAGAATTATGATTTCGGCCGCACCAAGGAGCCTAAAGACGGGCAAATTGTTCAAGAATTGCTGGTGACTGGTCCTGATGGCAAACCGTGGACAGCAATTTACACCATGACTCGCGATCCAAGCGGGGCTTGGCTCATCAATGGTGTGCAGATAGTTCCGGGTGACGATTCGTCTGCCTGAACACTAGAGCGCAGGAATATCGCCGGTCGCCCAGTTACTTTGCGTTCCTGCGCTGAACGCTTCAAACTGATGAGCCTCAATAGCATCGCGCATACCCTGCATGAGATATTGGTAGTAGGCCAAATTATTCCACGTGAGCAACATCCCGCCAAGCAACTCGTCTGACCTGATGAGATGATGCAAATAGGCGCGGGAATAGTCACGTGCAGGAGCCCAAGCGCTTTCCTCATCCAGTGGGCGGTAATCGTCTGCATGGCGGGCATTACGAAGGTTCACCTTGCCACGCCGCGTGAAGGCGAGGCCGTGCCGCCCCGCCCGTGTCGGCATCACGCAGTCAAACATGTCCACACCCTTAGCGACCGATTTCAAGAGATCATCCGGCGTGCCGACGCCCATTAGATAGCGCGGCTTATGTTCGGGTAACGCCGGACACGTAATACCAAGCATTTCCAGCATCACCGCCTGCGGCTCACCCACAGCAAGGCCGCCAATCGAATAGCCAGGCAAATCCATCGCTGATAATGCCTCTGCTGAGCGCAACCGCAACGCTGGCACATCGCCGCCCTGCACGATGCCGAACATGGCTTTGCCGGGTTGCGTGCCAAATGCCTTATAGGATCGCTCCGCCCAGCGCAGGGACATCTCCATGGCGCGTTCAATTTCCTTGTGCTCGGCAGGCAGTGCAACACACTCATCCAGTTGCATCTGAATATCAGAGCCTAGTAGCGTTTGGATTTCGATAGACCGTTCCGGCGACATGGAATAGGCGCGACCATCAATATGCGAGCGGAAGGTAACGCCCTGCTCGTTGATCTTGCGTAGCTTGGACAGCGACATAACTTGGAAACCTCCAGAGTCCGTCAGAATTGGGTGCTGCCATGTCGAAAACTTATGCAGCCCGCCGAGAGACGCAATGCGCTCTGCACCGGGGCGCAGCATTAGATGATAGGTGTTGCCAAGAATAACATCTGCACCAAGACCGCGCACTTGATCCATATACATGGCCTTGACGGTTCCAGCAGTACCAACCGGCATAAAGGCTGGCGTACGGATTGTGCCGCGCGGCATTGTGATTTCGCCGCGCCGTGCACCGCCATCTTGCG
>JANPBE010000512.1:0-17313 GCA_031430295.1 Phyllobacterium sp. | reverse complement strand
CTTGCCAGCGCCGGATACGGACTGGTAGGTCGAAACCACGATGCGCGTGATCTTGGCGGCATCGTGCAATGGCTTCAAGGCCACAAGCATCTGCGCTGTTGAGCAGTTTGGATTGGCAATGATGTTGCGCTTGGTGAACTGCGTGATGTGCTCAGGGTTCACTTCTGGAACGATGAGCGGCACGGCAGCATCATAGCGCCAAGCAGACGAATTATCGATGACGATGCAGCCCTGCGCCGCGATCTTCGGCGACCATTCCTTGGAGATGTTGCCGCCGGCGGACATCAGACAAATATCTGTGTCAGAGAAGTCAAATTGCTCCAATACTTTGCACTTGAGCAACTTGTCGCCAAAGGACACTTCCGTGCCCAGCGAGCGGCGGGAGGCCAGTGCCACAACTTCGGAAACCGGAAAGCCGCGCTCTTCCAGAATATTCAGCATTTCGCGGCCCACATTACCTGTGGCACCAACAATCGCTACCTTGAAACCTGCATTCGTCATTTTGAAAATTCCTGTTCGGCTCCCCTTAGCTAAACCCGCCAACCTGCCAGCGGGTTCATCTCCCCCGCCAGCCCGGGGGAGTTTCGGGTAAGCAAAGGTGATTAAACCTGTTTGGTGGTTTTTTTGGTGGTGGTCAGTTTGGAAACTGTGCAAACGCTAGCGGCGGCAAATGCCGCTGCTTTAGGTGCTGAAATGGCGAGGCCAAAATGGCTCATCAACAGTTATCCTTGTGTACGGCGCTGAATAGTCGGTTTTTCGCTAGAGTCAAGCTGTGGCCCTCCATGCACTGGCATTAGACTAAAGTCATGAGTCCATTGGCTAGCTGCCCAACAGTGCCCAAGTCTGGCACACATTGGTTTAGATGCGCCATGCCGATTGCTCTGGGAGGAGTGATTTTTGATGGCTGGGCGCAATCTGAAAACCACGCCAATTTTCGGGGAGGACAAACGAAATGGCAATAGCAGCTCAGGCTAGCACAGGCATGACGCGCGAAGAGAAAAAAGTGATTTTCGCTTCATCGCTCGGTACCGTTTTTGAATGGTATGATTTCTATCTTTATGGTTCATTGGCCGCCTTCATTGGTACGGCTTTTTTCTCGCAATATCCCGAAGCCACGCGCAACATCTTTGCGCTTTTGGCATTTGCCGCGGGCTTTTTGGTTCGCCCTTTCGGCGCGCTGGTATTTGGCCGTCTCGGCGACTTGGTTGGTCGTAAATATACCTTCCTTGTCACCATCGTGATTATGGGTCTTTCAACATTCCTCGTTGGCCTTCTGCCATCAGCGGCCACAATCGGCATTGCTGCACCAATCTGCCTGATTATTCTTCGCATGTTGCAGGGTCTGGCGCTGGGCGGTGAGTATGGCGGTGCGGCGACTTATGTTGCCGAGCATTCGCCAGCTGGAAAACGTGGTTTCTACACTTCGTTCATTCAGACAACAGCCACGCTTGGCCTGTTCTTGTCACTGATTGTTATCCTTGTGTTGCAAACAAACATGTCTAAGGAAGCCTTTGCTGACTATGGCTGGCGTATTCCATTCTTGCTGTCTGCAATTCTCTTGGCCATCTCGGTGTGGATTCGTTTGCAGATGAATGAATCACCTGTGTTCCAGCAGATTAAAGATGAAGGTAAGCAATCCAAGGCTCCATTGTCCGAAGCATTCGGTAACTGGAAAAATGGTAAAATTGCTGTTCTTGCTCTTTTAGGCGCAACTGCCGGTCAAGCCGTGGTTTGGTACACCGGCCAGTTCTACGCACTGTTTTTCTTGCAGAACGTGCTCAAAGTTGACGGTCCGTCGGTGAACAAGATGGTCGCCGCCTCGCTTTTGCTTGGCACAGGCTTCTTCATCTTGTTTGGTTGGCTGTCCGATAAAATTGGCCGCAAGCCGATTATCATGGCGGGCCTGGCACTCGCGATTTTGACCTACTTCCCGCTGTTCAAGGCACTAACAGAGGCGGCTAATCCGGCGCTGTTTAATGCTCAGGCCAATGTGCAAGCGACTGTGACTGCTGACCCGAAAGATTGTAACTTCCAGTTCAATCCTACAGGTACAAAGAAGTTTACGACTTCTTGCGATATCGCAACGGCTTTCCTTACCCGCAACTCGGTGCCTTATAAGGTTGTCGATGGTGCGGCAGGCGTACCGGCATCCATTGAACTGGGTGGTACAAAAATCGACTCTTATGATGCAGTCGTAGCGGCCGATAAGGCTGATGCTATGAAGGCTGGGTTTGAAAAGGCAGTAAACATGGCGATGCAGGCTGGTGGTTATCCGCTGGTGCGCGATCCGGCCAAGGTTGTTGCTTCAAAGCTGGCTGGTTTTGCTGAAAAGAACGCTGATCTGAAGCTTGATGTGGCCGCAATTGAAGCTGGCGAAAAGACAATGATGCCAGTAGCCGATGCGCTAAAGGCCAAACTTCTCACCGAAGATGAAGCCAAGGCGACAACGGAGGCAGAAGTGGTTGTCTATGCAGTTAAAGACGCAGGCGCATTCAAAATGGTTGCTGATGCAGCGGCTATCAACTGGACCAAGATTATCGGTATCCTGACGATCCTCGTTATCTATGTGACGATGGTTTATGGCCCGATTGCTGCGTGGCTGGTGGAAATGTTCCCGACCCGTATTCGCTACACCGGCATGTCCTTGCCTTACCATATCGGCAACGGTTGGTTTGGCGGTCTCTTGCCAGCGACAGTGTTTGCCATGAGCGCTGCCAAGGGCGATATCTACTACGGCCTTTGGTATCCAATCGTGGTTGCGGCAATGACGCTGGTTATTGGCTTGCTGTTTGTAAAAGATAACAAGCGCAGCGTGGCTCTTAAAGATTTGGACTAAGTCTCGTTTAGACTGAACACAAGTTTCTCAATCTAAATGCCCGGCATGAGCGATCATGCCGGGCTTTATTTTGCCAGAATGTTAGATAGTCTCTGGCTATGAAATCAGCTTTGAAGATGCTTTTGGTTTGCCTTTCACTCGGCCCTTGTTCGGCGGTGGCTGCGGAGCCGATGAACGGGTCTGACATTCTCAAGACGTTTCCAGGCATCACACTTATTGGCAATTATTCGGACGGCATGAAATTTTCAGAGACATACGAAGTTGCGGGTTCAATCCGCTATAGCGATGACCAAAGCGTGACCACTGGCCATTGGTTCGAGCGCAATGGATTGTTTTGCACATTCTATGTGGGTGCCAATGGGTCTTGCTACACCGTCAAGAAAAGCGGCGCTAATTGCTATGAATATTTCATCCGCGAAGAGGAAGACGGCACGCTAAGCCCGATGGCTGATTGGTGGAACTCTGTGGGGTGGGACGAGACAAAGCCATCCACTTGCGATTTATCCGATAAGGTGTCGTGAAACAAAAAAGCGCCCGAAGGCGCATTTTCATAATTTTCAATCGCTAGATATATTACGCCGATAGCGTTTTAAACCGCGCCAATATTGCTGCGCCCATGCCAACTGTGTCGGTCTGGCTCATGCCCTCAGACATAATATCGCCCGTACGAAGGCCAGATTCCAACACGTCAGAAATTGCCTTTTCGAGGTCGTCTGCCTCTTTGACCATGCTGAACGAATAGCGCATGCACATGGCAAATGACGCGATCATGGCAATCGGGTTGGCAATGCCCTTGCCGGCGATGTCTGGAGCCGAGCCATGAACCGGCTCATACAGCGCCTTGCGTTTGCCAGTCGTAGCATCAGGCGCACCAAGCGAGGCGGATGGCAACATGCCGAGTGAACCAGTCAGCATGGCAGCAATATCCGACAACATATCGCCAAACAAATTGTCGGTGACGATAACGTCAAACTGCTTTGGCCAGCGCACAAGCTGCATACCGCCGCTATCGGCCAGCATGTGATCCAACGTTACGTCAGAATATTTCGCCTTGTGCGTGGCATTGACCACTTCGCTCCACAGCACGCCAGACTTCATAACGTTGCGCTTGTCCATCGAGCACACCTTGTTGCCACGGGTGCGGGCCATATCGAATGCAACAGAGGCGATGCGCTCGATTTCGTAGGTCTCATAAACTTGCGTATCAATGCCGCGTTTTTGACCATTGCCAAGGTCGATGATTTCCTTTGGCTCGCCAAAGTAAACGCCGCCGGTTAGTTCGCGAACAATGAGAATATCAAGGCCTTCAACGACTTCGGGCTTGAGTGAGGAAGCGGCGGCAAGCGCTGGATAGCAAATCGCAGGGCGCAAATTTGCAAACAGCTGCATGTCTTTGCGAAGACGAAGAAGTCCAGCCTCGGGGCGCACTTCATAAGGCACGGCATCCCATTTTGGCCCGCCAACAGCGCCGAACAACACGGCATCTGCCGCCATCGCCTTTGCCATATCGCCCTCAGAAATTGCCACGCCATGCGCATCAAATGCAGAGCCGCCCACCAGACCTTCATCCAGCACAAAGCCAGCCGCCATCGCTTCATTCATGTAAGCAATGATATGGCGTACTTGGCCCATGGCTGCTGGGCCGATGCCATCACCTGGCAGGAGAAAGAGATTACGAACCGTCATGATTTAAGTCCTGAAATGAGCGTGGATTTGGTGGCCCCGTCATTAGCAGCGATTTGCGCGAATGCAATCGCGACTTATTATCGAATGTATTTCAGACAGTGTAGGGCCCCAAAACTGTCGGCGGCGCTGCAAAAACATCGCTTTACCATAAGGGTGCGCGTATTTTTGAAGCATTTATTAACACGAGTATGGGCAGATTGAAGGCGAAGAGTGACGGGTATGGCCATTAAATGGATCAAACGAAAAAACAAAGGCTAGAAAAACGTACGGTGATTTTCGCTAACGTTGCTATTTTTGTCTTGTTGGTTCTGGTGATCTGTAGTCTCGTGGCCTATTCGATCCGTACCGTCACTGATAACGCCAATCAATTCGACGACACTCGCTCAATTCAAGCTGCAAACACAGCGCTCGCGCAAACCCGCAAGCAATTGGAAGGTGTCACGCGGGACAATGCGGATTGGGATGATGCAGTAAAAGCAATATATCAGGACAATGATCTCGCGTGGATGGCAGAAACGTGGGGTACAACGACAATTGATTATCCGTTGTACAATGATGTACTCGTCGTCGACCCTGACGGAAATATGATCTTTGGTTACGGCTTTGGTAAACCGCTGACGGGTGACCTGGATCAGCTCTATGATCGATCATTGAAAACCCTAATTGCGCGTGTTGACGCTAGGACGAAGGCCACGACGGAAGTATTTACTGATTCAGCCTATCTCCGTGACGGGCAAAATCTGAAAGTCGTCGCGATTGCACCTGTGTTGCCGAGCAGTTCCGCTTTTACCGTAGATCGCAATCACGCGCGCTTCTTGGTAGTGATTAAGGATTTGGGCGGCGAGGCAATTACTGCACTTGGCGATTCCTATGTCATTGCTCATTTGCATATTGATAAGGAAATCGACGATGCGGTAGTCAATGTGCCGGTCAATAATCCAGACGGTCAGACCATTGCGTACATTAGTTGGCCGCCGCAGATGCCTGGTTCCAGATCACTTGCCAAAGTGATGCCAAATCTATTCGTCGCCTTGGCTTTGTTGTTATTATTGGTGGGTGTTTTTGTTGCGTTTACCCGCTATCTTATAGAAAGCGTGAGCCGCGATAAACGTCAAGCACAGTATGAATCGACCCATGACGCCCTAAGCGGTCTTTATAACCGTGTCGGCGTCTTGCGAAAGCTAGACAAGCTACTGCTTGCTGCCTCGCGTGTGGATGCAGGAGCAAATATTAAAAATGTTTCGCTTGTCTATCTCGATCTCGATGGCTTCAAGGATGTGAATGATAGCTATGGCCACGGCGTGGGCGACAGCCTCATTCGCTATGTCGCGGCGAGAATTCAAGAAACAGCACCGACAAATTCATTTGTAGCGCGACTTGGCGGCGATGAATTTGCTATTGTCCTTGCAAGTGAAATTGGTAACCAACAAGCTGTTGAGCTCGCGGGAGCAATCCATAATCTGTTCAAAAATCCATTCCCCATCGACGGACGCTCGATTACCGTTGGTGCCAGTGTTGGTGTTGCCACAACAGAAGGCAAAATTGTCACTGCTGACGAATTGGTTCGCCAAGCCGATCTTGCCATGTACCGCGCCAAGGATTTGGGACGTGGCCGCACGATTGTTTTCGAGCAAGTGTTTGATGAATATCGCAGTGAGCAGTTTGCGCTTGAAACAGATCTTGGCGCGGCGATTTTAGAGCAAGGCATTGATGTTGCTTTCCAGCCCTTGGTCGATGCCAAAACTAGTGTCTGGCACGGTGTTGAGGCACTGGCGCGCTGGCACAACAAAAGACTCGATAAGAATATTGGACCAGATGAATTTATTCCTATTGCTGAACGTTCCGGTCTCATAGAAGCACTAGGTCTTCAGGTTTTGAAAAAGTCACTAATGGCCGCGAAAAAGTGGCCGGGCCTCAAGATTTCGGTAAATGTCTCTCCCGCGCAATTTCGTAATCCATTGTTTCCAGACCATGTAAAACAAATAATCACAGACGCTGGATTTGACGCGAAGCTGCTAACGTTAGAAATCACCGAAAGTTTCTTCGTGCGCCAGCCAGAGCGGGCACGGCGCGTTGTTCAAGCATTGAAGGAAATGGGTATCAGCATTTCGCTGGATGATTTTGGCTCCGGTTTTTCAAGCATTGGCTATTTGCGCCAATTCCAGTTTGACCGGTTAAAAATTGATCGCTCATTTATCACCGCACTTGACCACGAAGCAAATGCGCCTGATGTGATATTAGCAACTGTGGCATTGGCAAATGCTTTCAGTATTCCGGTTACTGCCGAGGGTATTGAGCGTGAAGAACAAGCCTCCATTCTCAGGCTTTCCGGGTGCGATGAGTTCCAAGGTTATTTATTTGGTAAGCCCATGTCAGCGCAGGACATTAGTCGGCATCTTGATGCGCAGCTTGTACCGGCGAACTCTGCAAAAGTTGCCTGACAAGCATCACGGCGCTTCGGTAGGCTTCCAGTCTTTCACCGCTTTTTGAAATGGTTCTGGCCATTTATCAATGTCGTCCGGCCAGTATTGATTTTCAGTGTCGCTGATTTGTTTGCCTGCATAGACGGTGTGATTGACGAGATCGAGCGCGAAAAACGAATCTGCGCCGCCACAATTGTGAGCCTGACAACCGTTTGTGATGAGGGACTTGCCTTCAACAATGTCTGGATCGCCCGCTACATCCAAGCCGATAATGACATCGTCAAACCTATCGCCAAGCAAAGCTTTCGCCGCCTTATAGACGTCTGCGTTGTCAAACAAAGTGTAGGGGTGGTCGATGGACTTGGCGTCCAATGTTGCCCAGCTGGTGTTGGGAGTTGGCAAGAATGTCAGCGCACCGGATTGAGTGAAGCCTTTTTCTGGTGTCCAATTTTGAACGACCGCTGTCTGGCCGGGCCGCAGATAGGGCACAAACTGGATTTCATGGGCCGCAACCGCTGCGTCCGGCGCTCCTGCACACTCATCGCCAATCTTTTCAACTGTCGGGTCGGCTTTATCGTCAGGGCGAGTGACAATCAGCGTGGTGAGGCCGCAGGCATTGCCTCCATTGCCGCCCGACAAAAGCGCGACGTCTGTGTCATCAATCTTCACGATGCGATCAAAGGTTACGTAATAATTGTGATAAATTTCTTTGCCATCAAAGGTGACTGAAATTTCGTCATCGGCATTACGGGCGAATTTAAATTCACCGTCACGGAATTTTACCGGCTCAAGACCTTCTTCTTGAGCAAAAGAAGTAGCAGTGAAAAGCAGGGAAAGTAGAACGGCGGATGTGCGCAGCATGGCGGCCTCGTATCATTGTTTTTACGAGCCTAGCTGTGCTTTTAACTGACTGCCAGTAAATTTTATGCAGGTTTAACAATGTGTCGCAGCAGGCGGCGCACCATTGGCGCCACTAACAGAACAGTCGGGAAGGCGAACATCCATGAGGTCAGCCACGACTTCATCCAGATGAACATAAAGCCGGCTGTCATCACGCCAATACCCATGGCGTTGGCAATGAACGAGACAAAAAACGACATCAACGCTGACAATAAAAAACCAAAAACAATGGCTTCAAAACGTTTTGGGATGAATGGCGACATGGTTTATGCCCAAGGGCGGTTAACGGCAGCCCGCTTTTCATAGGCGTCAATCATTGGCGCGCGCTCCATGGTGAGGCCAATGTCATCAAGGCCATTGAGCAGGCAATGACGCTTGAATTCATCAAGTTCAAACTTGATAACGCCGCCGTCAGGCCCGCGAATTTCCAAGGTTTCCAGATCCACTGACAGCGTGGCGTTTGAACCGCGCGAGGCATCGTCCATCAGCTTATCAAGATCTTCCTGGCTCACAGTGATTGGCAAGATGCCGTTCTTGAAGCTATTGTTGTAGAAAATGTCAGCAAATGACGTGGAGATAATGCAGCGGATACCAAAATCGAGCAGTGCCCATGGCGCATGTTCGCGTGACGAGCCGCAGCCAAAATTGTCGCCTGCCACCAGAATTTCTGCCTTACGGTAAGCTGGCTTGTTGAGCACGAAGTTGGGGTTTTCTGTGCCATCTTCATTGTAGCGCATTTCTGCAAACAGACCGACACCCAGACCAGTACGCTTGATCGTCTTCAGATAATCCTTCGGGATAATCATATCCGTATCAATGTTGACGATAGGCAAGGGAGCGGCAACGCCGGTGAGCTTAGTGAACTTTTGCATATTAAATCTCTAGGCTGGTTATCAGGAGGTTGGCGAGGCTTTACTAGACTTTTGTCCGTTACGCAAAGGTCTTGTAGCCTTCGAGATCATTGACCAGTTCCCCCAACAGTTAAATATTTAATGGTTAATACGAATGGCCATTAACACCACTCTGATATGACACTTTCGAGAGGGTGTCATGGGGTCAAAAGAGCTTGAATATAATGTCTTTGTGCGTCGCAATTGGCTGCGAAGCATTCAGATATGTATTGCCTCTGTTATCACCACGGTTGTCGCAACCTATTTTCAAGCGCGCAGCTGGCCTTCCTATTATTACATTGAGTCTATGAAGAGTGCGGTGGTCATTCCATTATTGATTGCGCCCATTGCCTCCTATTATGTTCGGTGGCTGCTGCGACGAAACTATAGGCTGCTTATGGAGGTTGAGCGTCATGCAAATTACGACGATCTTACCGGTCTGCTTAATCGTCGCGCGTTCCTGCGAGAATCAAATCAGCAGCTTTTGACAACCTCAAGGCCAGCGGTATTGCTAGGTGATATTGATTGGTTCAAGCGCATAAATGACACGTTGGGCCATGCCGCAGGCGACGCCGTGTTGCTTCACATTGCGCAAGTTTTGACCAAGACCGCCTCAAATAATTGTCTTGTGGGAAGACTGGGCGGCGAAGAATTCGCCGTATTCTTCCAATGGGAAACACTCAATGATGCACGAAGGAAGGCCGAAGAGTTTCGCCAAGCCATCGAGGGTACGCCCTGCTTGTTTGAGGGCAAATCCATCGCCATTACCATTAGTTTTGGTCTTGCCATCGCGCAGGAAAACAACACCATCGAAGGGCTGCTTCGCCGCGCTGACACCGCGCTTTACCGCGCGAAAGACAGCGGGCGCAATCAAACGCTTTTGGCGGCGTAGTGCCTAAGCAATATTTATATCCGGATAATATTGACATAATTATTATCCGGATATAAATAACCAATCAGACACAGATTTTCTGATTGGATACCCATATGACCCCACACTATACCACATTTCAAAACGGGCGCATTTTGCGCACCGGCAGCATCACGCAAGTCGCCCTAGCTATCAGGGCGAGTTTCGCAACCGATGAAAACGCTGAGATTCTCACTTTCGACGATGTATCGGGGCACGTTGTGGACCTCAATCTGCAAGGCACTGATGCCGATATCGCTGCCCGCTACGGGACGCAAGATGTTAGCGAACCGCGGGGGCGTGGACGGCCAAAACTTGGCGTCGTGCCGCGTGAAGTCACATTGTTGCCACGGCACTGGGAATGGCTTGCCGCGCAGCGAGGGGGTGCTTCAGTGGCATTGCGGCGTTTGGTGGACGCGGCACGCAAGGCTGAGGGCGATACGCGCAGCACTAAGGAGCGCCAAGAAGCCGCCTACCGCTTTATGATGGCGATGGCGGGGAACCAGCCAAACCTTGAAGAATCGCTGCGCGCGCTGTTTGCCAATGACAAGCCGAGGTTCGAAACGCTCACGCAAGACTGGCCGCAGGATATTCGCGGGTTTGCATTGAGGCTGGCATTTGCGGATTAGATTACGTTCAACTCCACAAACGGTTTTCCAGCAGCGATGCGATCAAAACTAAAAGGCGTGCAGTCGATGCTGGTATAGCTGCCTTGCATCATCAATTCGGCAAGAGCACGCCCCGCAGTTGGGGCCTGCTGCACGCCGTGCCCGGAAAAGCCGGTGATGAAAAACAGATTGTCGATGCGCGGATGTCCGCCAATCACCGCGTTCTGGTCAAATGTGTTGTAGTCATAATGGCCTACCCACGCGCCGTCTTGTTTGATGGCCTCAAAAGCAGGAATGCGAGCGGCGAGTGTTGGCCAGACATGCTCTTCAAACATGCCCCAGTCCGGTTCCCAGTCATCATCGGCCGCGCAGCGGTCATCATGTTCCGGCGGGTCGAAGCTGGTGATATAGCGGTCGCCCTCAGGGCGCACCCACACGCCATTGGGATCCACAGTCAGTGGCATATCGTGGAACTGTTGTTCACATTTGAAAATAAAAACCGTGCGTTTGCGTGGCTCAACGGGAAGCGCAACGCCTGCCATCTCGGCAACTACGCCAGACTGCGCGCCACTGGCGATGACGATCTTACCCGCGCTCAATTTTGTGCCGTCGCTTAGCGTCACGCCGCTCACATGGTCGCCTTGGCGCTCAATGGCGGTGACTGCGTGATTGATGAAGGTGACTCCTTGGGCGCGGGCATCGGTACGCATAAAGGTCGCCAAACCTTGGGCATCAAACCAACCTTCGTTCGCCGTGCCGAATACGCCTGCCGCCGCGCCTTCAGTATCAATCCATGGGAAGCGCGCCTTAATCTGCTCGGGCGTTTCTAAAACGAGGCTTGAGCCTTCGCCCTTTTGCGTAGCGAAGTTGGATGTGAGCGTAGCAAGACCAGTTTCCGATGCCAACATCAAGTAGCCGTTTTCCTTGAAATGGATGTCAGCGCGCTTATCAGCATTGAGTTTGCGGATAAGGGCGAGCGTTGCCATGCTGAGGCGGATATTGGCCGCTTGGCTGAATTGTTGGCGAATGCCGGCAGCAGAAAGCGATGTCGCCGCGCGGGTGTAATTCTTATCGCGCTCAATAATGGCGATCGAGCCTGCAAAGCCCAACTCTTTCAAGTGCCAAGCCGTAGCACTGCCGGAAATTGCGCCGCCAATGATGATAATGTCAAAATGCTGCATACGAAAATCCGCTCTTTATGCGCTTTGTGTCACAAGTTTAGGAAATGCACTTGTGATTATTTATCATGTTATTCATTCCCAAATGCCAACATTATCCAGCAAGCGGCAGCGTCAACAAAAATTTCGTACCACTATCACTGGGAACAAATGAAATTGTGCCCCCATGAGCCTCCAGCAAGGCTTTGACAATGCCGAGCCCCATGCCTGTGCCGCCATCATCACGCCGCGTCGTGAAAAACGGATCGAAGATTTTTGGCGCATTGCCGCGAGATATGCCCGTTCCGTTGTCTATTATAGACAGGTGCACATCAGTCGCATCGTGCTCAATCTCAATAGTGACACGACTGGCGCTGTGGTTAGCGGCGTTCTCCAAAAGGTTGGTGAGAACCGCGCCGAGATTTTGCGCTGATATTGCCACTGGCAGCTCGTCGCCTCCTAGCACGATAATCTCCAACCCGCGATGATCGCCAATGTCAGCAAGGGTTTGGGCAAGCGTTGACCTGCTCACTTGCGCTTTGATGCTTGATGCCCGCGCCAAATCCAATAACCGTCTAACGAGTAGATTAAGGCGGCTGGTATCGCCGATGATATTGTTCAAAAATTTCTTGCGCTGGGCTTCGCTCATTTCCGAATCGCGTAGCAGTTCTGCCGCGCCTTGTATGGCGGTCAGCGGTGACTTTAGCTCATGAGACACATGAGTGGCGAAGGTCGAAACCTCGTCTGAACGGTCGCGCAGATTTTGCGCCATGGTGAGAAAGCCTTGGCTAAGCTCCGCCATTTCGCGCGAGCCGTGATGATTGAGCGGATGGAGCGCCTCGCGATCTCCCGCTATGATGCGGCGTGTGCGGTCTGTGAGTTCGCTTATCGGGCCGGTTAATGTGCGCGAAACGAGGAAGCCAAGCAGTAGAGTGCCCGCGAGAATGGACAGCGCGGCCAGTGCCAGCTTTTTCCGTTCCGCATAGAGCTGTTTGACAATGTTTGATGGCGTGCGGGACGCGTAGATTACACCCGCGACATGGCCATCGATCAACACTGGGAAAGCGGTAAAAACACGTACTTTTGTTCCCCGACTGATCGAATAAATCGGCGGCGGCGGTTCATCCGAAACGCGCTGGCGCAGGGCACTTCTGAAGCTTCCCTTGAGGGCCATTGCCACCTCATCGACGTGGGCAAGAGATAGTCCGATCTCATTACCACCGGCAATAACCACACCTTGCGGATCAAGCAGGCGAAAGCCTGCCAGTGTTACATCCTGAGTTTGGATAAGTATTCCGCTGAGCGATTGGCCGATGGCCAGTAATTGCGGGTCAACCGGCTGTACTGGCTTGATGCCGTCTGGCCGCCTCGGGCCAATCACGCTGCTAGTCAAATCCAGCGTCGCTTCAATCGGGTGATAGCGTACATTGCTTGTTGGTGAGACCAGCGCAATCGGACCTAATGCTGCTACGGAAATAGCCGCCTTGCGCACTTCACCGGCATAGACCGAACCAATCACCGCCGACTGCGCAATCAGCTCGCTTTCTGTCTGGCGCACAAGTTGATTTTCATAAATGCGAAAGAAAAACAGTCCGGCCAGCGGCAGCAACAGCACAATCAAAAGCATTACGAAAATGATACTGCGAAGCGATGGCCGCCATTTTTTCATGCGCTTGTCTCGCAGGTGCCTAGCCGGAAACCAATGCCATGAACCGTATCAATAACGCTCGCGCAGCCGCGCGACCCGAGTTTGGCGCGGATGTTGCGGATGTGACTATCAATGGTGCGGTCCGACACATGGATATTGCTGGCATAGGCCGCATTCATGATTTGATCGCGCGTAAAGGCGCGGTTCTTTTGCGTCAAGAATGTTTTGAGAATGGCAAATTCCAGCGCCGTGACATCCAAACCCTCACTGGCAAATGTCGCTCTGTGAGCGGCATCATCGAGATTAAGTTTCCCGTGGCTCAAATTCTCGCTTGATGCCACCGCAGGGGCTTTGGCCGCGCTGCGCTTCAAAATCACTTTCACCCGCGCAATCAATTCGCGCGGGCTGAACGGCTTGGTGACATAATCATCGCCGCCGATTTCAAGACCCAGCACCCGGTCAATTTCATCATCGCGGGCAGAGAGAAATAGGATGGGAACATCAGATGTTTTGCGGAGTTCGCGGCACACATCAAGCCCGCCCATCTCCGGCATACCAATGTCGAGAATGATGAGATCCGGCTTGACGCTGGCAAATTGCACCAACGCCTGTTTGCCGTCGGATGCGACGCTGACATCAAATCCAGCCTTTTCGAGCGCGAACGAAATGACCTCACGGATGTGGCTATCATCATCGCAAATCAGCACTTGTGGTTTCATTGTTCCGCTCATCGTCTCTCTGTCCCGCCATTTAATGACGAATCAATGAAGGCCGGGTTAGCGTCAAGGTAAGATTGCAAGCGAAGGCCGCGCAATGTCCATGCCCGCCAATCTTGCATTGAGTCAGCATGGCTATGGGCGGCAATGGTACGCCATTGGGTAATTGGCCTTTGGATATACCCCTCAGCTTTAGGGAAATAAAACCAAGTGATTGGCACATTTTGGATTTGGTCCAATTTTGTATCAATGGCAGGTAATGCATCCACACCCAAATCCAGCGCATATCTATAATCCGGCTCGTCGCGCTCCAAGTTACTGCGGGCAATGATATCAGCAAAATTGAAGAAGCAGCAGGCGTAGAGCACGAGACCGGCAATCGCCATATTCGTGCCGATTAGCCATTCGCTGGTTTTGCCAAACAGCAGCCGTGCAACAATCAGCACCAGACCCATGGCCACTAAGCCCATCCAGATAAAGGCGGCGGTGCGTAGATATGTCAGCGCGTAAGACTGTACATAGAGGTCGAGCCGGTAAACGGATGACAAAACCAAAAGCACATTTTGGAAAATCCAGACATAGACCAGCCCGCGGATTGACCGGTTAGCCTTCGCCTCGCTGCCTTCCCTCAAGGCGACGACGACAAACAATGCCGCCATCAGCGCTGTCACCACCAGCGGGTATGCGCCGCGATGGGCATATTGCGCTAATGTCACATTATCCGGCAGCGCCGCGCCGCCAATGAGGTAAGTCGCGTCGAGCAGCGATTGCACGGCAAACAAGGCATTAAACACTAACAAAGAGCGCAAGATCGCGCCTTGGCCGAACACAATGTCTTCGAAAGTCTTGGGGCGGCGTGGATAATCTTGGCGCGGTACTTTTGGGGCTTTTGGTTTGAAAATAAACGGGCTTAAGAAGGGCCACGTAGCAGCCAACATAAACAGCCAGAACAGAAATCATGCGGGATCAAACAGGCGTAAGAACGCCCACAAATCAATGCGAACGATCCATTTGGCAATCAGCGGGTTGGCCTCTTCAAGGAGACCCAGAAACACCAGCCCGATGGTAAGCGGCATGATCCACATGCCAAAAGCCGCAAAGCGTAACATAGGTCGCCCAAGCGCCTGCGCGGCGTCACGCCAGCGCACGAAACCAACAGGGGCGGCAACAGGAGCTGAGAAAAAGAAGCCTATGAGTCGTCGAAGTTTGGCAAATAGAGTGCCGCGCAATTCGTCGGCTAACCATAAAAACACGATAGAAAACAAGCAGATGCTAACAGTGAGCGATAGTTCGGAAATATTTTCGAGGATGGGCAATAGCGCCACAACATAGCCCAACGCGCCAAACGCCAGCTTACGGTGATTGGTTGTCAGCCGGTGCAGCCACAGCGCCGCGCCGCCAAGTGCGAATGCAAACAGCACCAGTGACAGACCAATAGGCGCGCCAAACAACAGCCAATCGGAAAGTGCAGTGAGGCCAATGGCGGCCAGCGCGGTTTCATGAAACTTCAGATTTTGCGAGGCTGACGGGCTGACGGTTTCGGCAATAGTCATGGGTGTTGCTTTCATTTTTCAGGGGAAATTCGCAAAAGACATCGCGGGTACCGCTGCCAAACTGGAGTAAGGTTTCAGCACCGGCGATAAGCCACCAGCCTTCGGTGGTGAGGCTCGTTGGAAGGCGGTAGTGTTTGGTTGGGGCTATGTGTCTCATGAGGTCATCACTAGCAGCGGCATTTGCAAACCATGGGGCGGATTTGGTGACTTCGCCCGCAGCTTTCGTGCAGAATTTGTGCAGTTGCCAGAGTGGCGTCAGCGCGGCTAAATGCGGCCATGCAAAACCGACCGCTTCGCTCCGTTCTCTACGTGCCCGCCTCAAACGCCAAAGCGCTGGCAAAACTGCCATCGCTGATAATGGACGCGGTGATTGTGGATTTGGAAGATGCTGTGCACCCGGACGCTAAGGCAGAGGCGCGGGCGACGATGGTTGAGGGATTGCAGGCATGGACTCAGCGCAAGCCTTTGCTGGCAGTGCGGATCAACAATTTGGACGGGCCATGTGGCGCAGATGATCTCAGCGCGGCTTGCAAAATTAATCCCGATGCAGTCGTGCTGCCGAAATGCGAAACACCGCAGCAGATTATCGCTCTTTCAGACGCGCTGCGTGATCTCGAGATGGATGAGCGCGTCGCGATCTGGGCGATGATTGAAACACCGCGAGCGGTGTTTAATATCGGCGCAATTGCCGAACTTGGTCATCATCACTCTAACCGGCTCAATTGTTTCGTTGCCGGAACGAATGATTTGATGAAAGAAACCGGCGTGCGCGATCCAGCGCAAATGCAGCCGTGGTTGATGCAAATTGTGCTGGCAGCGCGGGCCGGTGGGCTATCGGTTCTTGATGGTGTTCACAATGATATTGCCGACAGTGACGGCTTTGCGGATGCGTGCGAACTTGCCCGCAATCGCGGCTTTAATGGCAAGACGCTGATTCACCCCAGTCAAATTGAATCTGCCAACCGGATATTCAGGCCGGACGAAAGTGAAGTACAAAACGCGCAGGCGATAGTCGCGGCATTTGCCCTGCCGGAGAACGCCACCAAGGGCGTGATTAGTCTTGATGGCAAAATGATCGAGCGGCTGCATTTGGCGCAGGCGCAAACTCTGCTATTGAAGTTTCAACAGACTCAATAAATTGGGAAGAGCGCTATGTTCGTCTATCGTTTTATCACCGGCCCCGATGACAGTGCATTCTGCCACCGCGTGACCGCGGCGTTGAACAAAGGCTGGTCGCTGCATGGTGCACCCGCTCTGACTTTTGATCCCGTGCAGGGTCGGACAATCTGTGGTCAAGCTGTTTACAAGGACGTTCCCGGCAAGGAGTATGATCCGGAAATGAAGCTCGGGGAACAATGAGTCTCGCGCCACTTTATTCAGCGCTGGCTTCCAGCGCCTCTATGCCATCTTCCTCAAGACCAAAGTGATGGCCGATTTCGTGAATAAGCACATGGGCAATAATGGTGCCCAGCGCTTCTTCATTTTCGCACCAATAGTCTAATATGGCGCGGCGATAGAGCGTGATTTTGTTCGGGCCTTCGCTGGCTTGCGGTGTCCAGAGTTCCGCCGTGCCCTTACCTTCAAACAACCCGAGAATATCAAAAGGAGTTTCCAAACCTAAATCATCAGCGATTGTCTCTTCGGGAAAATCCGTAATTTCAATGATGATATCGCCAACCAGCTCGCGGAATTCTTCGGGCAAATGGGCATAGGCCTCCAGCGCCATCGACTCAAATTCCGTGAGTGATGGTGAAAGACGTTCCGCCCAATCTCCAGTCTGGTCAACCCGCGCCATAGTGTCTCCATAAGATTGCACTTTTTGCCTATAGTGCATTTTCCTACAGTTAGGGAACCCGAACTTTGATTGTAAGGTTAAATCTCAATCGGCCGCGCCTCTGTGGGCAGCAAGATTTGTATGCCTTCGCGTACCGGATAGGCAAGGCGCGCAAGGCGAGAGATCAGTTCATGATGCTCACGGTCATAGGT